>CAYPMS010000030.1:0-36716 GCA_964411655.1 uncultured Fibrobacter sp. | reverse complement strand
TTTGATGAGTATGCTATCGAAGAAGCTCTCAGGATTAAGGAACGGGTCGGTGGTGGTGTAGTCAAGGTCGTTACCATGGGACCGGCTCAGGCAGAAACTGCATTGAGAAGTGCTATTGCAATGGGAGCTGATGAAGGTTACCTGATATCAGACAGGGCTTTCGCAGGTTCAGATACCTGGGCAACTTCCTACACTCTTTCCAATGGAATCAGGACACTTGGGAAGTTCGATCTCATCATCTGTGGTAAACAGGCTATTGACGGAGACACTGCTCAGGTTGGACCTGGAGTAGCAGAGATGCTTGGTATTCCATATGTAGCCTGGGTTAGAAAAATCGCTGAGATTACCGGTACTCACATGAGAGTTGAACGGCTGATGGAAGAAGGATACGACATTGTAGAGATGCCTCTTCCGGGGCTCATTACTGTAGTCAAAGAGATAAATACTCCCAGAATGGCTTCCCTGAAAGGGAAAATGAAAGCCAAAACTGCTAAAATCAATGTCATTAATGCATCCATGATGGATGTAGATACAAAGAAACTGGGGCTTAAGGGAAGTCCTACTCAGGTGTTGCGCTCCTTTGTTCCTGAAAGAAAAACCGGTGGAGAGAAAGTCTCCGGTGAAGTTCCGGTTCTTGTGGACAAGATAACTTCAACCATACTCGATTTAGGCGTTATAAAGTAGGAGGATTGCACGTGGGAATAAATGTAAATCTGGAAAAATGTATCGGTTGCAGTCTTTGTGTCCGGGCTTGTGCACAAAACGCAATCCAGATTGTCAATAAGAAAGCAGTTATCGATCTGGCCAAGTGCAATCTGTGCGCCGCCTGTGTTGATGCCTGTAAACGATATCAGGCAATTTCGATTGTCAAAGATGCGGCTGAAGGTGGAGTCGATATCACTCAGTATAAAAATGTGGCAGTTTTTATCGAGCAGCACGATGGGGTCATTTCCGGTGTATCATATGAAATGCTTGGTGAGGGAAGAAAATTAGCAGACCAGCTTGGAGAGAAGCTGCTGGCAATTCTTCTGGGACATAACATGCATAAAAGTGCAGATGAACTTGTAAAGTTCGGAGCCGATAGGGTTTATTATGTGGATGGTGCTTCACTGGTAAATTTCCAGGATGATACCTATGCACAGTTGGTTTGTGATTTTGTTGAAAAAGAAAAACCAGCAATTCTTCTGGCTGGTGCAACTGCCGTGGGAAGATCTTTCATTCCCAAAGTCGCTGCAAAAGTGTATGGAGGTCTGGTTGCTGATTGTACAAAACTGGAAGTAGACACTGAAAAAAGGCTTCTTTTAGGTACCCGCCCTGCTTTTGGTGGTAATCTCATGGCTACCATTATCTGTCCACATCATCGTCCTCAGATTGCAACTGTTCGACACAAGGTGATGAAACAGGCTGTGCGGGATGATAGGCGTAGTGGTGAAGTCATAGTTCACAATATGAACAGTTCAATATTGGAACGCACTAAAATAATAGACATAATAAAAGAGGTTGAATCCACTATCAATCTTGCTGAAGCCGATGTCATAGTTTCAGGTGGAAGAGGCATGCAGAAAGCAGAAAACTTTTCTTTGATCCGTGAACTGGCAGAGGTTTTAGGAGGAGCGGTTGGAGCCAGCCGTGCGGCTGTGGATGCCGGATGGATCCCCTATTCTCATCAGGTAGGCCAGACCGGAAAAACAGTTTGTCCTAAACTCTATATTGCCTGTGGTATCAGTGGATCGGTTCAGCATATGGCCGGAATGCAATCTTCCGATTTTATCATAGCCATAAACAAAGATCCCAATGCAGACATCTTCCAAATTGCCAACCTGGGAATTGTTGGAGATGCTCTGGAAGTAATACCTGCTCTGACAAAAGCTTTCAAGGAAAAACTTGAAACTGCTGCAATCTCTTAGTGCTTTTTATAATCTTAAGCGGGAACGATTTTTTTTATTCTGTTCCCGCTTTTCTTTTTTTTCTCACATAAAAAAAATCCGGAGTTACCTATGAAACTTGCACTTGGTCTGCCTAAAGGAAGCCTGGAAAATTCTACTATGGAATTATTCAAGAGGGCAGGTATACATATCCGAAAAAGCGATCGTTCCTATTATCCAAGCTGTGATGATTCTGAACTTGATCTTATTGTGATGCGTCCCCAGGAAATTCCCAGGTATGTTGAACAGGGGATTCTGGATGCAGGTATTACAGGCCAGGATTGGATAGAAGAAAACAAGGCGCAAGTAGTAGAAGTGACAGAGCTTAATTACAGTAAAAATACCAGACAAAAATGTCGATGGGTTCTTGCTGTACCAGAAGATTCTCCCTTTAAAAAAGCAGAAGATCTTGCAGGTAAGAGAATCGCCACTGAATTGGTTGCTACCACAAAACGTTATTTCACCTCTAAAAACATTCCTGTGGAAGTGGAGTTTTCCTGGGGGGCTACAGAGGTTAAACCGCCACGACTGGTGGATGCGATAGTCGATATAACCGAAACCGGATCATCACTTCGGGCAAACCGGTTACGAATTATTGAGACTCTGATGGAAACCTGTACGGTGATTATTGCCAACAAGAATTCCTGGAATGATCAGCAGAAGCGTAATAAACTGGAAAATCTGAAGATGCTTTTGCAAGGGACTCTTGATGCAGAAAATTATGTGGGTTTAAAATGCAATGTCCAGAAATCTGATCTTGAAGCTGTTATCAAGGTACTTCCATCACTACACAATCCCACCATTTCTCAACTCTACGATAAAGGGTGGTTGGCTGTTGAGACTATCCTCCCCTTTTCTGAAACCAAGCATGTTATTCCATTACTTAAAAGGGCTGGAGCATCAGGCATTGTGGAGTATCCGGTAAGTAAAGTTATCCCCTGAGCAAATAATCATCCCCGAGCTAAAAAATACTTAGCAGCATTTTTTTGGCTCGGAGCTTTTTCATTTCTTTAAACCTAAAATCCGCAGTTGAACGCAGCGCATATGCATCCCGATGCAAGATCGGAATTGAGCGCTAAGTCATTCACGCGGTATGACCTTATCATGTTGTCACATACGTTCTTTAAGCGTAAAGTATCCGGTGCGGTAGCACCGTCTTTATTTTACCGCTTTGTCACATACGTTCTTTAAGCGTAAGGTATCCGGTGCGGTAGCACCGTCTTTATTTTACCGCTTTGTCACATACGTTCTTTAAGCTTAAGGTATCCGGTGCAGTAGCACCGTTTTTATTATATCGCTTTGTCGATAAGGCCTGCACCGCGTTCAAGGCTTATCATCTCAATATCTTCTGCATCTGCATCCGCCTCAACTGAGGAATTTAGGTTAAAATTTCCACTAATTAACTTATACCCGAATCTAATCAGAAAAGAATCATTCTGATCTCCAGGTACATCAATTGCAGTCACATCTATGGATAACTGAATACTTTCTCAGATATGTTTAGTTTTTCTATGGAGGTAAAATGAAAATTGGAATAATTGGAGCTGGGCATATAGGTGGAACTTTAGCCAGATTATGGGCAAATAATGGACATCAGGTTACAGTCAGTTCAAGACATGTAGAACAGTTAGAATCTTTAGTAAGTCAGATTGGTACAAATATCTTTAAAGATAGCGTAGAAGAAGCTGCTAAGTTTGGCGAAGTTGTGGTATTATCTATTCCCCTGGGAGGCATTAAAACTACCGGTGCCAGAATTGCCAACCATCTGGTTAATAAAACCGTGATAGACACTATGAACCCATTTATTGAAAGAGATGGAGATCTGGCAAAGGAGATAATTGAGAGCGGACACTCATCCGGGGAAGAGACTCAGAAGCGGTTTCCATCTGCCAGAATCGTACGAGCATTCAGTAATGTCAGATACCACGATCTGATCTCGCAACATCATCGCAATCCACCTTTAATTGCAATTCCATTTGCTACAGACGACCAGGATTCCCGAAATGTAGTAAAACAGTTAATTAAAGATGCCGGTTTTGAACCATTTGACCTTGGATCTTTAAAAGAATCCAAACCTCAGGATCCTAATGGAATACTTTTTGGAAAGGCACTTACTTCCAGCCAGATAAAGGAACTTCTAAATACACCACAGAAGTAGTTTTCTTTATAATTTCAACTGCCTTTTACTGAAGAGGCAGTTGTTTTCTGCTTTTTTTTGAGCAAGAATATCGGTTTGACCAACTAATTTACTTCAATTGAGTAGATCATAAAGAGTGATATTTATAACTACTATAGATTATATTTTTATGTAAGTTATATATTCTGATATGGTAACTTCAGAAAAGTAATCAGTTAAGCATTTTTTAAACCGCTTAAATATTTTTAAAACAGGAAAATTCAGACTTCTTTTACTGTTGGTGATAAGGAATAACATTAATGATAGGTATTTCTAAGCTTTATTGTGGAACGATTGAGCCATCCGATCCAGTCAGATACGGTCGAAATTCGGGTAACCTACCCTCACACCTGCTTCAGTTTTCCTCAGATAAAAAGCCTGTAGTGGTATGGAATTGTACCAGAAGATGTAATCTGAAATGTCGACATTGTTATTCCGAATCGCAGAACATCGCATACGATCAGGAGATGAGTACAGATGAAGCACTTACATTTATAGATGATCTTGCCAGCTACAAAATTCCGGTGCTTCTTTTTTCCGGTGGAGAGCCTCTTATACGACCCGATCTTCTTCAATTGATCTCCCATGCCCGCAATAAGGGTATTCGTTGTGTTATCTCCACCAATGGTACTATGATTAATGCAGATATGGCCGCCAAACTTGGGAAAGCCGGCCTTTCTTATGTGGGAGTCAGCCTCGATGGGCTTTCCGCTAAACATGATGAATTCCGGCAGGTAAAAGGGGCTTTTGATTTGGCTATCAGAGGAATAAGATATTGTCGGGAAGCAGGAATCAAAGTCGGACTCAGATTTACTATAACCAAAGACAACGCTGGCGAAATCCCAGGGATATTTGATCTTATTGAGAAAGAGAACATTCCCCGTATCTGTTTTTATCATCTTGTCTACACTGGACGTGGTTCAGAGCTAAAAAACAGTGATATTGATCATGAGGGTACCAGAAGACTTCTGGACCTTATCATAGATCGGACTACAAATCAGCATCAGAGAGGTCGTAAGGTTGAAGTACTTACAGTAGACAATCATGCTGACGGGGTTTATCTGTATCTCAGAATGAAACGGGAGAAATCTGAGCGTGCTGACAGTGTCATGGAGCTTTTGCGGATGAATGGAGGTAACAGCACTGGAATAGGAATCGGGTGTGTATCATGGGATGGAACGGTTCACCCGGATCAATTCTGGCGACATCACAGCTTAGGGAATGTAAGAGAAAAGCCTTTCAGTTCGATATGGAGCGATGAGACCAATCCACTGTTGGCAACACTTCGAAACCGCAAAATATTATTGAAAGGACGCTGCGGACGCTGTGTGTGGAAAGAGATATGCAATGGTAATTTTAGGGCACGGGCAGAATCGGTATATGGGGATATGTGGCAGGAAGATCCTGCATGTTATCTGACCGAAGATGAAATAAGTAAAGTAGAGTAATATAAGCTATCAATAAAATTTGATATTTACGAATTATTGGGGGAGCTATAAATGGGCTATCCGCAAGTGCAGATGCGCAGATTAAGAACCAGTGAACTGATTCGTTCAATGGTTCAGGAAACCAGACTTTCACCAGCAGATTTTATTATGCCGCTTTTTATCTGTCCGGGTACCGGTGTAAAGGATCCTATTGGCTCGATGCCTGGTGTATTTCGTATGTCGATAGATAATATAATCACTGAATGTCATAGAATACGAAATCTGGGTATACGGGCAGTTCTCCTTTTTGGAATCCCTGAACATAAAGATGAAACCGGAGAAGTCGGTGCAGACAAAAACGGTATAGTTCAACAGGCAATAAGAGCCATTAAAAGCGAATTTGATGATGATCTAATGGTGATAACCGATGTCTGCAACTGTGAATATACCACTCATGGACATTGCGGCGTTGTGGTAAATGGCAAGATCGACAATCAACGCACGATTGAGATATTGACAAAACAGGCTTTATCTCATGTTATTGCAGGTGCAGATATTGTTGCACCCAGCGACATGATGGATGGAAGAGTTGGAGCAATCAGGAAAGCACTGGACGCTCATGGGTTCTCTGATATTCCTATCATGTCTTATGCGGTCAAATACGCTTCTGCCTTTTACGGGCCTTTCCGAGATGCTGCTGATTGTGCACCGAAATTTGGTGATCGCAAGACCTATCAGATGAATCCTGCAAATGCCAGTGAAGCTTTAAGAGAAGTAGAACTGGATCTTCAGGAGGGAGCTGATATAATAATGGTTAAACCGGCTTTATCTTATCTGGACATAATTCACATCGTAAAAAGTAAATTTAACGTTCCGGTTGCGGCTTACAATGTAAGCGGTGAGTATTCAATGGTAAAGGCTGCCGCTCAGAATAACTGGATCGATGAAAACAGAGTGATAATGGAGATTCTTACTTCTATAAAGAGAGCTGGAGCCGGTTTAATTATTTCCTATCATGCAGATCAGGCATGTGAACTTTTGCAGGAAGAAAAGTTTTAATGAATGTTCCTTCCAATACTTCTGTTCCACAGTTGCGGCTTATAGCATGGGAACTCACTAAGTCCTGTGTCCTCTCCTGCAAGCATTGCCGCGCTTCTGCCATAAAGGAAAAATATACAAATGAACTCTCCACCAGCGAGTGTAAAGTAGTAATCGACTCTGTTGCTTCCACTGGAAATTGTATAATCATTCTCACCGGTGGTGAACCGATGCTTCGGGAAGACATTTACCAGCTTGCCCGTTACGGAACCGACAAAGGTCTTCGTATGGTCATGGCCACCTGTGGTACTTTATTGAATAAAGAGAATTGTCTGTCATTAATCGATGCTGGAATCGCCAGAATCAGTGTAAGTATAGATGGTTCTACTGAATCCAGTCATGATTGCTTTCGTGGTGTACCAGGAGCTTTCCAGGCATTGATGAAAGGAATCGAAGTTGCCAGAACAACAGGATTGGAATTTCAGGTAAATACAACTATAACCAAAAGCAATCTGGCAGAATTACCGGATATCTACAATCTGGCAGTAAAACTGGGAGCAGTCTCGTTTCATCCGTTTCTGCTTGTTCCTACAGGTAGAGCTGAAGAGCTTCTGGGCGAAATGATCTCCCCTACCCAATACGAACAGACCCTTAACTGGATTTATGAACGTCAGTTATCATCAGCAATAACTGTCAAACCAACCTGTGCGCCTCATTATTACCGGGTTTTTCGCGAAAGAGAAAAGGCTGCCGGAAGAGCAGTTACTGTAAAAACCCATGGACTTAATGCAATGACCAAAGGGTGTCTTGGCGGACAGGGCTTTGCATTTATCTCTAATACAGGTAAAGTACAGATCTGCGGTTTTCTTGAAAAAGAAGCCGGAGATCTTCGTGTTTGCAATTATGATTTCCAGAAGATCTGGGAAAACTCACCTCTTTTTCAGGAAATTCGTGCAGTCGATCAATATCATGGCAAGTGCGGTTATTGTGAATACAGGAGAATCTGTGGTGGGTGCAGAGCGCGTGCATTTGCCATAAACGGCGATTATCTGGGCGAAGAAACACAGTGTCTCTATCAGCCTTCAAAGCGAAACGGAGCCAATTGAAATATGAACCATTATTGTAGAAGTGAAGCTGCGTTTGAAAAAGCAAAAAAAGTGATTCCTGGTGGTGTGAATTCACCAGTCAGGGCTTTTAAGGGTGTTGGTGGAGTACCCGTCTTCTTCTCGAAAGCAAATGGGGCTTTCCTTACGGATATCGATGGCAACAGGTATATCGATTTTGTCGGGTCCTGGGGGCCTATGATTCTGGGACATGCTTTTCCTGCAGTGATAGAACAGATAACAATTGCTGCCCAATCCGGAACCAGTTTCGGAGCACCCACAGAAGCTGAAACCGAACTTGCCGAACTAATCATCTCAATGATTCCATCAATAGAGATGGTAAGGCTTGTCAGTTCCGGAACCGAAGCAACCATGAGTGCCATCAGACTTGCCCGTGGATACACCGGACGTGATCTTATTGTCAAATTTGAAGGGTGTTATCATGGTCATGGGGACAGTTTTCTTATTGCAGCAGGTTCCGGAGCTGCCACTCTTGGTGTACCGAACAGTCCCGGTGTTCCGCAATCTGTAGCGAGTTGTACTCTTCTTGCCAGATACAATGATATTAATTCTGTAAAGGCACTCTTTGCAGAACACGGAAATAGAATCGCAGCTCTCATAGTGGAACCTGTGGCCGGTAACATGGGAGTAGTTGCACCAGCAGATGGCTTTTTGCAGTCATTAAGGGAAATTACAAGAGATAATGGATCTCTTCTTATCTTTGATGAAGTAATGACCGGATTCCGGGTATCTTCCGGCGGTGCTCAAAAACTTTATGGAATAAAACCTGATCTTACCACTTTGGGAAAAATCGTTGGTGGTGGTATGCCAATTGGAGCTTATGGAGGAAAGAAAGAAATCATGTCAATGGTCTCTCCTTCAGGACCGGTTTATCAGGCAGGAACTCTCAGTGGCAACCCTGTAGCGGTAGCAGCCGGTATTGAGACTCTGAAGACATTAAAAAACAATCCTGAAATCTATTTGAAGCTGGAAAAGAATACGAATCGTCTTTCCCAATCCATTATTAAGAGTTGTAAATCTTTGGGAATTCCTGCTGTCTGTAACCGTGTTGGATCTATGATGACCTTATTTTTTACAGAGAACAGCCAAATACTCTCTTATAAAGATGCAAAACAATGTGATACCGCCAGATACGCAAGATATTTTCATGCTATGCTTAAGGAAGGAATCTATCTGCCTCCATCGCAGTTTGAGGCATGGTTTATTTCTGCAGCTCATAACGATACTGAAATAGACAATGCAATTGAGAAAAATTATGCAGTACTCAATATACTGAGTAAGGAGTTTTAATGATGCTGCATGTTGGTGCCCTGGTTACTGATTTCCGTCGCTCATCCATTTACATGCGGGACAAACTTTATCTGGAAAAAGAGAGGCTTCAACTTTTCCTTGATTCGATACCGCAGGATTCACCCTTGCATGAAATAGTTGCCTTGTGCACCTGTAACAGAGTAGAACTCTACTATGTGTGTCAGGATCATGACGAAGCTTCATCATGGCTGAGCAAATATCTGGCTGATTTTCACCACATTCCATTTTCCACCCTGAGAGAGCACCTGACCAATTTCCGTTGTGAAGCTGCCGTGGAACATCTCTTCAGGGTAGCTTCTGGTATTGAATCTATGGTTTTCGGAGAGCATGAGATTCTTGGCCAGATTCGTCAGGCATACTTTGTTTGTTTTAAAAAGGAAAAAACATCTTCATATCTGAACCGGCTTTTTCAACAGTCTATAGCCACAGGAAAACAGGTGCGAAGCAGAACTGCTGCCGGCCGTGGGGCCCTGTCTATCGCATCCATAGCTGTCGAAAAGATGAGAGAGATTGCGAACGACTTGTCTGATAAACGTATTCTTGTTGTGGGCGCAGGCTCGATGGGACTTCGTGTCTTGAAAAGATTGCACTCAATGTATCCTGGTAAAATTGGTATCTGTAACAGAACCGATTTACGGGCAAAACGATTTTGTGAACATTTCAATTCAGAACATGTGTTATTTGACCGGTTTACTGAAAGCCTGAAGGATTTTGATATAGTTATTTTGGCTACCGCATCACAGCAATGTATTCTTACTCCGTCACATGTGAGGGATCGATCGAATCCTCTGTTAATTATTGATCTTGGTGCTCCATGCAACGCTGATCCGGCACTTGGAACTATGGAAAATGTGAAACTGGTCTGTATCGATGATCTCCGAACAACAGCAAATGAACGTTTGGGCAACAGAATGGATGAATTAAACGCCATAGAAAACATCATCAGACAACAGGTAAACGAATTCATTCGATGGTACCAGTTTAAAAGCAGGTGTGAATGCTTATGTCATTAAAATTGGGTACGCGTGGCTCCAAACTGGCTCTTGCTCAGGCTGATATTGCCGCAAAACGATTCAGAGCTGCTGATTCTTCATTAAATATTGAAATTGTAAAGATTGCTACTTCCGGGGATAAGGACCAGCGCACAAGCCTTTCTCAGATTGGTGGTAAAGGAGTTTTCATAAAAGAGCTGGAACAGGCGCTTCTGGATGGAGCTATAGATCTTGCGGTGCATAGTTTTAAGGATATCACCTCAGATATTCCTTCTGATCTGGAATTGTGTGCATTTTTCACACCAGAATCAGTTTGTGATGTTCTGGTTTCCCGTGACAATCTTCCTTTTGATAAACTTCCGATAAATGCTGTCATTGGTACCGGCAGCATGCGCAGACGCGCTTTACTTTCCCGTTTAAGACCCGATTTTCAGTTTTCTGATATACGGGGAAATATTGACACCAGATTATCAAAGCTGGAAAAAGGTTTTTATGACGGGATCGTGCTTTCTGAGGCTGGACTTATTCGTTTGGGGCTTCAGGATAAAATCTCATGGCGTTTCGATCCCTCTGTTTTCTACCCTGCTCCAGGCCAGGGAGTAATCGCTCTGGAAACCAGAAAATCCGATAACAGGGTTCGTGATCTGTGTCTTAAAGCGGGAGATGATTTGCAACGAATTGTTTCTCTTGCAGAACTGAGCGCATTGACCAGTTTGGGATTTGATTGTCGCACTCCTTTTGGCATGTTTACCAACATTTCTGGGGACATATTGGAAATGAAAGGCTTTTATGTTGATCCCCTTACAGATCAATTTATGGAGAAAAGTGTATCTGGTCACATGTCTGCATCGGTAGATTTAGGGAAAAAATTGAGTAACAAGTTACTGGGAAGAGGTGATTAAAAGGTGTCTTTCTATCCTGTCATGCTTGATCTTTGTGGTAAAGAATGTCTGGTTGTGGGCGGTGGCCGGGTAGCATTACGCAAAGTAACAGGACTTCTTCGTGCTGATGCATTGGTAACTGTTGTTGCTTCACATTTCAATCCGCACTTTTCCCTTCTGGCTAAACGGATTACTATGGTTACGCGTTCTTTTTCTGAAAATGATATTAAGAAAAAACATGCTCTGATTATAGGTGCTACAGATTCACCGGCAATAAATACAGCGATCTCCAGAAAAGCAGCAATGCTTGGTATACCCTGCAACATTGTAGATCAACCTGAACTTTGCTCATTCATCGTGCCAGCAATAGTAAACAGAGGCAATATTACCATCGCCGTGTCCACCAATGCTGCCAGTCCGCGTTTTTCACGATATGTTAAAAAGAAAATAGCCGATATAATTGGAACTGAATATACGCAGCTTGCATCCTATATGGCTGAAGTTCGCATTCGTGTCCGTTCAATACTGTCTAATCCGCAGTATCGATGTCTGTTCTGGAAGGAACTCTTTGATGTCGATCCGATGGAATTCATTCAACAGTATGGATGGGAAAAATTTTGTGCAAGAACGGATCAGTTGATAAATAAATTCATACAAAAACAGGAAATTCATGAATAATAAACCCGGATGTGTCTATCTGATTGGAGCAGGACCTGGTGACCCTGAATTAATCTCCGTAAAGGGGAAAAGAATCCTTGAACAATGTGATGTGGTGATTTACGATGCGTTGGTTAACAATTTACTTATAGCTACATTGCCTGACCGGATACAGAAAATTTATGTGGGTAAACGAGGTGGCAAACCCTCCAGTGAGCAGACAGAAATAAATCGTTTATTAGTCAGCCATGCCAGGGAGGGAAAGATGGTGGTTCGTCTGAAGGGAGGTGATCCGCTTCTTTTAGGCAGAGGAAGTGAAGAGATGGAATATCTGAAGGAACAGGGTATCCGCTATCAGATAATTCCTGGAATCTCTTCGGCACTGGCAGCACCTGCCTGGGCTGGTATTCCGGTAACTCACCGCAGTCTCTCCAGGTCAGTTGCTATAGTTACCGGACATCTGATGGCGGGAGAATCAGTTGAAAGTCTTCAATTGCCAGAAGCAGACACGATTGTCTTTCTTATGGCGATGCAGAATATTGATTTGATAATCAACAAATTATTATTAAAGGGCAAATTCACCAGAGAGACCCCTGCTGCTATTATCCGTAATGGTACGCTTCCAGATCAACAAGTTATAACCGGTACACTGGAAAATATTTCTGCATTAAAGGAAAAACATCAGATAACTGCACCTGCAGCTTTTGTAGTAGGAAAAACCGCTTCGTTTGCCTTATCATTGAACTGGTACAAAACACCACCTCTGGCAGGAAAAAGAGTGGTAATTCTCCGTACGCCGGAACAATCTGATGAACTTATCAGAACACTATATGAAAGCGGGGCTACTGTTATCCCTTGGCCAGTGCTGGTTATTGATCCTCAACCACTGGACATGGTAAATTCCGAATTTCTCAAGCCATTCACAATGGTGATATTTACCAGCCCCAATGGTGTCCGAATCTTTCTTAATTCAATGCTAAAAAACGGTATTGATATGAGGCACTTTTATGGAAAGAAAATACTTGCTATCGGTGCTGGTACAGCAAAGGTGCTTTCAGATTTCGGGTTAATCCCTGATGGTGTCCCGGAGAAATATGTTGCTGAAGGTATTTCAGGTATTCTGCCAGAAAACCTGATTGGAGAAAACATACTTATTCCCAGGGCTTTTCAGGCAAGAGAAATCCTGCCTTTGACTCTAAAAGAACGTGGTGCATCAGTAACTGTGTTACCGGTGTATAAAACCCTTAAGAGAACTAATCCTGACTGTCCGGTAAGGGATGGAGATTATGTGCTTTTCACAAGTTCATCGACTGTTGAGTTCTTTTTTAATCATCCTGAGTGTAAAAATTTATCGGTTATCCCGTGTTGTATTGGAGATATTACTGCACAGACGGTTAGAAAATATCACCGGGGGGAAATCTTTATCGCTGAAAACGCAACTGTCGCATCATTAGTCAAAACAGTTCAAGATGCATTAAAACGGGGAAAAAATGGATAAATTAGAGAAGGATTTGTTAAATCTTGTCCAGAATGAATTTCCATTATCGGTTCGTCCATTCGAAGTAATAGGAAAGAAGCTGGGGATCTCAGAAGACCAATGCATAGAAATGCTTAAAAAGCTATCCGATTCCGGTATTCTGAAAGCGGTTCGAGCGGTAATTAATTGGAATAGTATCGGATATTCTACAATTCTTATCGGAATGAAAGTGCAGCCGCAGGATGTTGCTGACATTGCAGAAGAGTTGGAGCATATCGATGAAATCACTCATAACTATTCCCGTGCAGGTGAACTTAACCTGTGGTTTACACTTATTTATCGCAGTGTAAATCAGAAAGATATTTTACTTGAAAGATTACGCAAGATGCATGGTGTTATGGATATCAAGGAATTTCCAGCAGAAAAAGTATATAAGATAGGATTGAAACTCGATGTTTGATAAAGAAAAAAACTTGAAGAATCTTTCTGTTCTACAGAAGCCACTCCGGTTTCAATCTCGTCCTTTCGAGCATTTTGCAAAGCAATTAGGAATTGATGAAACACAGATTATCGAGCTTATTAATGAATATATCAGTCGTGGAGTGATACGGCGTTTTGCAGGTATTGTCAAGCATGACAGGATAGGATACCGTTTCAATGCCATGGTAGCATTCCAGGTTGAAAGTGAAAAATGTGATGATGCAGGAGAAATTCTTTCTAAATTTCCTTATATTACTCACTGCTATCGCAGGAGTTCCTATCCGGACTGGCCTTATAATCTTTATGCGATGATTCATGCCAGAGACCAGGAGGAGTTGGAACAACGGATTGACGAGGTCAAAGATGCGATTTCTTTCGTTTCAGTGGCAATTTTACCAACGTTACATGAATTCAAGAAGAGTTATTTTCAGATTCCGACAGATGATAAAGGATTAATTGAAATTGGAATTAACGTTTGATCCAGAAAAGATTTCGTGAACAGGAGATCTGCTGGTGCCTACAACTTATTTGTACTTGTTTTTGCTCTCATTTTCTTTTCTCTCAACTCCCCATTCCAGTGGTAATCCTATCGGTGCTTTCTCTGCTTTTTTCTTTTCTAATTTAGGTAATACCTCTTCAGCTGTATTAGCAGATCTTTGGCAACCCCTTTCATTAAAGGGTTTTCCTCATTCTTAAGCTGTTCCCTGAGAGTATAAAGCTCTGGAAGGAAATCGTATCGGTTGTTATCATAAATAAAACTAAAAAACCACTGGTCTTTTACATTAGGAATATATTTTAATACTAATGAATCCATTTTGACTGTACTGAATCTAACCAATACGCGATAATAGAACATACGAACAGTTTCATCTGGTTCATATGTAATTCTTTCAGCAAGAGTATTGCAGTCTTCCAATCTCGCAGCATTCGCCAAATGATTGAGTGCGTCCATCCTTTTTCCACAATTGGGATGGCTAATTACTATATGTGTTATATAATCCAATAGACTATCATTAGTCCATGGGTTTATTGAGTTCAGACTCACTATACATGTAAACATTGTTGGAGCATCTAAAGTATCACCATGTTTATAAAGAAAAGTAATATAGGAATTCATTCTGTTCATAGCCATTTTTTTTAATGAATGTTTTCTGTATAGCGGATTTTCAACAGAAAATTTATATAGTGTTTGTTCGGTGTAAGGACATTTTTCTTCAAATATTTCATCTATAATTTTTTCAACCAGTTTATCTCTGAATTTATCTTTAAAATAATCAGAAAAAAGTACTTCTTTAAGAGAATCACATCGTTCTTTTGCAGCATTAGATTGTCCGTTTAAAATTATTACAATGAATATTAATAAAAAATATCGGAGCAGATTTCCCATTTGTTCCCCCCTATACTAAAAATTCAGTCCAATGAACCAATAGATTTTTATCTTGCATTAAACTAACTTTATTTTCACTGTATTTCTTAGTAAATTCGATTTTATAATTCACATCCTTTTTGTCTTCAATTAAAACCAACTCTTTTCTTAACCCATGATATGGACACCACCCCCACGAAACTTTCATAACAGAGCCACATTTTGGGCAGGTAGGATGACTTGCGTCGATGTATCGAAGAAAATTCAAAACACTCAGCGAGTCCAATATTTCTTCTTTTGACATCTTGTCTGGACATGTAAATGTTTTACCTAAAAGTTCTTTCTCCTTGTCGGCAGAAAAATCAAACTGGGGGTTAAAATTGCACTCTGCTTTGGAGAAAATCTGACCAAGTGCGTTTCCTTTTATCAGAGCATCATAATAATTGCCCATGTTGTTACCAGCTTCAGCTTTTATCTTCCGGACACATCCCCTCACATTCTCCAGATTTCGTTGAAAATCTACCCGGTATATCGAAACGCTATCCGCTTCATTTTTAAACTTTTCCGGACGTTCCACAAAACCGCTGTTTTTGTCCATCTGATAGTTAAACGGCTTTCTGACATCAATAAACCGATTTAAAAGTACCACTCCTATAATATTGTTTTTATCATGAATAACGGTGTATCTTCCGGTTTTTGTGTCTAATGTTCTTTTTATCTTTGTCGCTGCTATTATATATACGCTGTCTAAATGATCAGGCGACATACCAAAATCAATCGTATCCATAAATGGATGTGTAATCCTTTTTATCTCACTGCTGAATTTTCTGGATGCATTGTATATTTGTTCAATAAAATCCCCAACGACAGGAATTCTGTCCAGAAATGTTTCTTTTATTCCTACTCGTATCATCCATTTTCTGACCATTTCAGAAACCAAAACCTTATTCGAGCTTAGCATTGCTTTCGATACCTTTATACCAGAATTCACCTTCTCAACAGAATCTCCATTACTGAACAGTTCAAATATTTCGCTCATATTGTCATCAGCAAATGCATATGATGCAACAAAGCTGCCGGTTCCCAGCATAACATCTTTTTGGAAATCACTATGTGCTTTCTTTTTGGCATTGGAAACTGCCTCTACCGGGCAAACGTCGTCAATAAGTACCAGCGGGTTATCTCTGAACAACCCATGAGTAACAGGTGCAAATGAATTATGCTTTTTAATCTGAACTACTCCAAACCCAAGAAACCGCTCCCAGTTTCTTACTCTAAACAGAGTTTTGATTCCTGCACCAGTAGTACTGCAATGAGGATTGTCAATAAAATTGTTTTGAACAGGAATTAGGTTTTCATGTGCACTTACTGTTACTGAAAAGTAAGTATAACCTGCAGAAAATTCTCCCACAAACTGGGAATACATTACAAAAAGGTGATTTCCTTGCTTTAGAGAATGTTCAAGTTTCAGTGTTTTATTGAAGAGAATTGTCTTGCCGACTTTCATATCCCGAACCTGAAAATGCACGGTCATCGGGTTTGCATTATAGCGTTGCATTTCTTCTTCTGAAAAGTCACGGACAACACTTTTGATTAAATAGATCGGGCGTTGACACACCGAATGTGCCTGCCATACTCCATCCTTTCCACGAATACCAACCTTGTTATGAGAGATACCAATAAAACGGTATCTTTTGTCGTTAACAGCAAATCCTTTATAGAGCATAAGTTTTACTGAATCCGTTTTCTCCTCTTTACCGTTACTCTTTAGTTCCATTCCTTCGATCGTTTCATCCTCTATAATCCACAGATAATCGAACTTATCTATAGGATTAGGACAGATTCTCCCAGCTTTGATAATGTCCTCTTCTTTTTTTGAGACTCTGGCAACCATGAAGTCTATACATCGAAATGGCACTCTTACCGAAGTATCAAAAGGGAACTCTATTCTGGTGATTGGCTTGTTGCATCGGGCACTGAAATTCTCGTTATGGAAACCGTCCCTCTCAATTGTCTTCAACCAGGTTTCCTGGTAAATACATCTTTATTGATGTAATCTTAACAGGATAGATAGTGTGTTTGAAGTAGAAATAGTACTTTTTCTGTTTTTCAGAGCATTGTCGCCAGAAAATCTCGACCCGATTGATATATTCACCCTGATCAACCCTGACTCCATAGAGCCTGGGCAGAAAAGCCCCTATTTCAAGAACTACTTTAACAACCTTGTGCTTTGTGTCCCAATGAGAAAATTGCATCGGGTTTAAAAGCGGAAAACCTGAAATCTCATGTGCAAATTCGTGTATCTCCCATAGATTATCTTCACCGCATTCGGTGATCGGGCCGGGAATAAACTCTTTTCTGTGACGTATTCGCATGTATGCTGGTTCCGCCATATTGCAGCTACTCCTCCATATCATCACCAGTTATTATTTCAACTTGTCTGCTTCCCTGAGCACTGAATATCGCCCGATAACGGATAACTTCTTCTTTTTCTGTTACCACAATCATTTTGCATGTCAAACAGCACTGATTCTCATCAATACTCCAATTGTTTAAATAAATTTCCTTTATCTGATTGTCGAATTTCTTTACCATTGCGCTCAGGGATTTACTAAATACCCGCGTCCACCCAGGCACAGAAGTAAGTATATCAGGAATATCTTCGATTCCCATATCAGGGTTCTTTATATCGCTTCCTTTGGGCATATTAATAAGCTGTTTGAGATGATTTTTTATCGAATGGACCAATTTTACATTCTCCGGCATTTTGTCTGCCGGTAATCCATCCTGGGTGAATCCGGTATATTCTCCCAAAAGCCCATCAAAATCTCCAAAAAAGGAAAGTGAAGAATAAAAGATACTATGCCTTAAGGTAAATTTATTATTCATAAAAGTCTGACAGCATCCAATGAACAGTGACAAATAAATCAGAACAGTTTTATCGAGAAGCTGCAGACTTTTTGATCATTATAATCACAGGGTGAACCTTGTGATCTTATTTGTTAAACAGAATCTTTATAATGGATCACCTGCGGAATCACCCGGCAATCGTTTCAGTTTCCTTCGATTTGTTTTCACTATCCTGATTATTTTCAGAAGTATCAGATTTGCCTGCACTCTTGTTCGCTTCTGCTATAATCTGATTCAAAGGAGAAATAAGCTCGGTATAGGGGCTGACTCCCATTTCTATATTGTATTGGATATGCCCCATCAGTGCGGAAAAATGGAGAGATAAGCTACGGTAGGCATCAAGACTCTTTTTCCCATCCAGAGCACTACGTTCATCTACTTTTTTGGAAACCGTCTCTTCAAAATCTTTCTGGCAGTTTATTAGTTTCTCAATTTCCACTTCTATTCCAAGGGTATTTATCGCCGAAACTGCCTCAGGTTCTTTAAGTGCCTTAAAAAGTGCATTAAGTAAAACATTTTCTCTGGAGTAACTCTGGTTTGGAACATTCTTTCCCAATTTATCAAAAATATGGAGCAACACTTCCGAAGCCCGAATTATAAGTGGATCATCAGAGAGAAGAATTTTACTTTTCAACAGGTGAATGATCCCGGTAAACACATTATCTCTTTTGTGATCCTTTTCAGAAATAATTTTAGTGTAGCTGCTTGATTTTCCCCGTGCGGTAAGCAACTTTATATTTTCCAGTTCAGCATTGATTCTATCGAGAATCGAACTGACAAACTCGATAGATGACAGAACTGGAATTATAGTATTTGTAATACGGGAAACATAATTGCTTTTCAGTCTGTTAGGAAGACCGCTGTAATTGAGGGACAATAGAGATTCAGCCATATTAAAGGCTCCTTTTAAAAGGTGAGAATTTGAGAATAGAAATAAACCGGCCAAAACAAAGGAAAGAGAAAACTGGTGAAGAACGCCGGATTTTTTTTAGCTATTCTCTATATAAATTATATACCTTCTAAAAAGCAAGAGCTGTAACCTGACTGCCAAGCAATTTCCGGTATTTACGAAATCCCAAAATAAATCCCAATAACCAATTATTCATATTTCTTTAAGCGTAAGGTATCCGGTGCAGTAGCACCGTTGCGGAATTTAGGATAATCTGTTTTTCCCCAAATCAGCCATATTCCTTATTGTAAATAATTAAAATAATTGCATGATTTCATTTTTTCCGTTAAAGGATAAGCTAACAAAATGTTTGATAACGATTTGGCAGATAAAACCTCATCTGATAAATAGTCGGGTATCTATCCATTGCTTTAATGCAAGCTAACTTTTTGCAGAAAACAAATAAGCAGATTAATGACAATTCAGCAAATTGTTGGGAATCTGTCTGTCAGATAAAAAGAGGGCTAATAAAATATCAGGTATGCATTCAATTTCCGAAGATGAGGCAGTTTCTTGTTTGGTAACCATTTCGAGGATTAATCGAAATCATGCACTTTTTTACTTTATTCTTAAGCCGATGAACAGGTATCATGCAACTTTTTAGCTTACTCTCAATCTCAAAACAGATATCCTGTAACTTTATAGTTTACTCTCAGGTCGAAGAATTGATTTAATGCATCTTTTCAGCCTGCTCTCATAGTGATGAAGAGAAATCATACAATCTGTCATATTACGCTCACGGTAAAAAAACGAAGTCATACAACCAGTTAGCTTATTCTCCGGGTGATGAGAAGAAAGCATACAACTTATCGGCTTACTCTCATGTTGATAAACCAGTAATCATGCGAGGTGTTTGGTTACACTATAAACCGATGGAATTGCTGCCATGTGTCCTCTGCTTTTCATTCCCGATCCTTTCTCTTCTTAGATTCTATTTTTCTCTGCAATCAGAACCCTATCCCGAAACCCCCTCCAAAGACTCGTCTTTAGCCGCATTTTGTCTCTGTTGTGAACTTTCCGGGGGCATTCTCTCCAGACTCAGCGGGAATGGTTTTGACATCTCACCAAAATACAAAGTCCTGTGAGGCAATGCTATCCGGATCCCTTCCTTGTCAAATTTACGCTTGATTCGAAGATTCATCTCTCTTCCAACATACCATTGTTTTATAGGCTGGGTTTTTATCCTTGCCATAATTACCACTGCCGATTCTGCAAAACGATCAACCCCCAGAATCTCCAGCGGCTCCAAAATCGCATTCTTAAAATCTGGATCTTTAATTATCTCTTCACCCACTTCTTTCAGAGCCTTAATTGCCCTATCGATATTTTCATTGAAACTGACACTGATCTCAAACACATAAAAAGAAAATTCATGTGTCATGTTCGATAGAGAATTGATAGAGCCATTTGGGAAAACGTGCACTGTTCCGTCAGAAGATCTTAAAATCGTTGTCCTCAGATTTACCTGCACAACTTGCCCACCGGTACCGTTAATTATGGCTACATCCCCCACCCTGATCCTGTTTTCAAATATCAGAAACAGTCCACTAATGATATCCCTGACCAAATTCTGTGCACCAAAACCCACTGCCAGACCGACTATTCCAACTCCGGCAAGCATCGCTTTAATATCGAATCCCAGCTCATCCATAATCATAATCACTGAAAATAAAGATATACCTCCCACAGATATCTTCAGCATAACATCACCCAGTGTAGCGACTCTTTTTTCAATTTCAATAGGGCTGCTGATGTTTGAGCTGTTCATGTGAATAGCAGCCTGTTTTTTCATTCTTTCGATTATAATTCTGGTGAGCTTAATCAGAATAAATGCCCCAATCAAAATTGAGGTAACCCTAAATGCAGTCTTCAGGTAAGAGTTCTCTAAACCTAAAACTCCACCCAGGCTCATCCCCCAAACCTGAGATATTGCAATAACAGAGATTGTAATTATAGTAATCAGCCCTGCTCTTCTGATAAACACCATGTTGCTGACAAAAAACTCAGAAAAACCGGATATTCCGTTTGAGGATCTGCCAAGAGATCGGTTAAAATTCGATAGACTGGAATTCCACAAAACCATTAGAAAAACCGAAAAAACCATAATAAGAGAGGATAGCAACAACCCTGCAGTTATCTTTTCGTATGCATTCTTATAACCCGTCAACCAAATCAGTGTCATAAGCAGCAGAAACATAAATGCAATATTATTAATTCTTAAAAGGATAGTTTTTATAACAAAAATCATTACATTTGGAAGAGATTTTCTTTCCATAGATTTGGTTGTAAACCATTGAGAGATCTCATAACGGTATCGTTTCAGTAATGAGGGTATCCAGAAAAGAGTGATAATTTGATAAAAAAGAGATAATATCAGAGCAACACCTGGCAGCAGGCTTCTGGTAAAACAGTAAAAAATGTACACGGCCAAAGAAAACCGGATAAAAAAGAGTGAATTCCTGATTACAGCCGCAGAAGCTTCATTACTGAATGAAAACAATGGATATTTACGGTTCCAGACGATATAAACTACTGCGCTGGCTGCAACGTAAACCAGTAATGCTAAAAGAACCTTCTTTATAATAATGTTAAGTTCAAAACCAACTGGAATTAAAATAAAGGTCAGTCCCATCCCGATCAATGAGAACGAAAAAGCACTCTTAGTGAATAAACAGGAGATTATACCTGCTATTTTGGTATAATTTTTACCACCTTTATCTGCAATTTTCCGAAGATATTCGCCGGTTCTCCTAAAAAACACCCCAATCAGCCCACCTGCAACAGTTGCAATCAGAAGAACTATTAAAAAAGAATATAGCCGTTCTTGATTTTTTGCATTCGATAGAGAACTTACCTTTGAAATCTCCTGTGGAACTGAGAACAGCTCTTTACGTATCTGAATTGTCTTTTGAATCAGCCCTGTTTTAATGGTGTCAAATACAACTATTAAATTTGATGTTGCTGACTCCTTTTTTCCAACCGTATCGATAGCGGCAATTTTGCGGGCATCACGTATTGCCCGTAATCTGGATACCAGCTCATTTATCTTCTGACTGTCTTTCAGAAACATTATAGCCGATTCTAATTCTTTATCGCTGAAAAATTCTTCGGTTGAATCTTTTTCTGAGGCGAAAACAGAACTGAAAAGAAGAAGACAGATGAGAATCCATGCACTTTTAAATTTCATAACTCTCCCATTTTCTAAAAAGTCTTTCTGAGCCAGTAAAGAACCTAAGCATTTTTTTGGTATAACAGGTTAGCATTTGAACAGCTAAAATAAAACATCCTATAACAAGGATCTATAAGGAACTTGAATTTTGGACCGGGATGCGTACCCACCAATCTGTCCGAAAACCTGTTCTGGAAGTTCCACTGCCACACTTTATTATAAAGAGTGTGTTTCCACAATTCCGCTTGTCCCAAAACACAGAATGGGCACCGGCATTTTGATTACTGTTGACAAGCCTTTTAATCAGTCTTCCACGAATATCGAAGATAGAAAGCTCTACAAATTGTCTCTCAAAGAGAGTATATAGGATATTAACGCCTTTGGCAGTATTATGTATAAAAAATGGCCTGTATAAATGTTTTTTATCGGATCTGTATTTTATTTCAGAATTAAGATCAACTACCAATTCGTTAGAATTCCAGCTCTGATTATTATCAGAGTCAATTGATTTTACAGAGAAGTACAAAAAATTACCATTCTGGACTGGCACATTTATGGATGCACTGTCTGTTATTGCAGAATCTGCATACCTGCCACTTTGCAGCCCCCAAAATGCCTTGTAACCTTTAATATCCTCCTCTTTATTCCGATCCCAGGAAAAATTTATTCTCCGATCTTTTGTATAAAGGTTAGCCTCTACATTGGCAGGAGGTGCCGGAATTTCCATTATCTTTATAATAGTGGCTATGATGGTTTTTGCTACTTCCTGTATCAAAGGTAATGACAGATTACCAACTGTATCTTCACAGGTATGATACCATTTGTAACCAGCCGAATCATGCTCAAACCGTTCGATATTTGCCAGACATGGATACCCTGCAATCTGGAAATGATAATTATCACTGGGAAGAGGATTGCGCAGAATTATTTCAGGCAACATATTGGAATATTCCAGTGCCGCGTCATATTCGATTCTCGCAAGATGAATTGTACTGGAGTCACATATCAATTTTATTCCGAAAGCCCCACCGGGCCATCCCACCATATCCAAATTGAGCAAAGTACAAATTCTTTTTTTACTTTTGATCATCGATTCTGCAGTTGTCCTGCTGCCCACGAGTCCAATCTCCTCACCGCTAAACCCGATAAGCATTAAAGTGTAAGGGAATTTCGAGTCGGCAAGAATCCTGGCTGCTTCCATTACAACTGAAACGCCCGAACCGTTATCTTCAGCACCAGGTGCACAGTCAAGAGGAGTTTCTGAAGTGGCATCGATATGGGCGCACAAAATTAAAACTGCATCTGGATCAACATTACCTTTGATAGAAGCTAATACGTTTCGCAGAGCGGTCCCTTTGTGAAAAACGGTATCATACCAGACCGAATCGATTCCACAGTTTTTGAAATACTCAAAAAGGTATTTCTCTGCTGCCCTGCAACTATCGCTCAAAGCATATCTGGTCTTGAAATCCTGCAATCGCCTTAAATGAGCACCTATGGAATCAATATTTACCATCGATACCCTTTTCAGGATCTCTCCGTACAGATTTGCTTCTGCATAATCATCTAAAGGACAGATCAAAAATATGATTACAGGGATATAAAAGAACCTGAAAGCAAACTTAAAAATCCAGGTTTGATTTCGAAGTGCTTTAATAAAAACTATTTCCTCTGTATTTTCAGGAGATATCGTTTTTTGCATAGAACCTTTATCCTGCCAGTGTGATTCATTTACCAGATTAAAGTAGATTGTGGCTTTTATTAGTTCAATAATTAAGCTGAACGTCTGGTTGGGATTATTGGATGAGGCATAGTACTCAAAATCCGGCTTCAAGCCCAAAAAAAAACAAAAAAATGTCTCAAAAGACCAACAATAGTGTATTTTTTCTATCGAATTATTAAGAATTTCAACTCACAAAAAGATTCCCGACTCTCAATATCACCATGGATAAAACAAAGCTTAAAGAACAGTCAGAAGTAATTCGGCAGGCATTCGGTTATATCGATCGTTTTAAAAATGAGCTTTTCGTGATTAAAATCGATGATATCCTCATCTCCAACCCCCTTTTCCCTATTCTTATCAAAGATCTGGTGCTTCTGCACCGAATGGGAATCCGTATCATTCTGGTTCCGGGCGCCAGAACCAGAATCGATGAGATACTTAAGACCTATAATGTCAGTTGCTCCACCATAAATGGCGTCCGGATATCGCCTCCCGAATCGATTCCTTTCATAAAAATGGCTGCATTTGATGTCTCCAACAACATAATGACCATGCTTGCTGAATGTGAAGCGCATGCGGTGATTGGTAACTGGGTCCGGGCAAGAAGCATCGGGGTTCGAAATGGAATTAATTACCAAAGCTCAGGTACTGTCGAACGGTTGCAGATCGATATTCTGAATAACGTTCTGGAAGACGGGCTCATACCCATTTTCCCCAACATCGGATGGAGCAGCAAAGGTAAACCCTACAACCTCTCCTCAAATGAACTAGCCCTGACTCTTAGTATCGAACTGAAAGCAGCAAAACTCTTTTTTGTTACTGACAAGGGAGGTATTCGACAGGAAAATTATAAAATCCCTGATGGCGTTTTTGTCACAGGTGAAGGCACCATCTCTCAGCTCAATCGGGAACAGGCTAAAGAATTCCTTGATCTCAACTCTTCAGGCAGTTACGATGAATCCTTAGAGCTGGTATCTCTGGGGCTGGAAGCTTGTAACCTTGGTGTAAAACGGGTTCATATCGTTGATGGTCATATCGAGGGAATGATCCTTAAAGAGATCTTCTCCAACCGGGGGTTGGGCACCATGATCTATGCCAATCAGCATGAAAACATCCGAAAAATGACCCACTCCGATATCCCTGAAGTCCTGCGGATAATGCATCCAGCCGTTGAAGATAAAATCCTGATCCCAAGAACTGCTTCCGATCTTGAAGAGAAAATCAAAGACTACATCGTTTATGAGGTTGACGGAACAGTTCACGGTTGTGGAGCATTGCACAAGTACGGACAGCAGGGAGAAATTGCCGCTATCGTTGTAGATGAGATGTATATCAATGCTGGAATAGGTAAAAAAATCGTTTCCTATTTGATGGAAAAAGCTTTGGCCATGAAATTAAAACAGGTTTTCCTCCTTACAACCCAGACATCAGACTGGTTCTCTCAGTTAGGATTTGAGCAAGGTAAAATAACCGATCTTCCTAAAGAAAAACAGAAAACCTATAACTATGACCGTAACTCACTGGTATTTCTTTATAAGTTTCCGCGTAATAATGGTAACAGGTATATAAATCAATATTAAGATCAGCAGAATCTATCTTCACTGATAACATCTTCTCTGAACTTAATACTTCCCTGAGCACCCTTTCCCTGGTAATTTTCCAAAGAAAAGAGGTAAGAAGGATAGTATTTTTGGTAAAGTTACATAACTGGAATGTTCAACCACAGATCCGGGAATCGAACATCCATAAATCAGGGAAGAAAAAAGACAGTAAACAGTAGCAGAACCTGATTCAGTCTTTTTCCATTTTCAGAGCATCAAAGAGCTGCTTTTCTGAGTCATAAGTTTTAATCAGACGATTTATTCCCACCATCTCCAGGACCTTGCGTACCTGATTATCTTCTGCAACAATAAACACAGAACCATTGTTCTGCTGGACATCACAGAGACAATGAATAAAAATACTGATTCCGGCACTGTCAAGATAGGTAGTGCGTTTCAGGTTGAAAATAAAGTGATGATTACCTTTCTCGATCAAGGCGGAGATTTCCTGATCAAGCTGTTTTGTCTTGGCGGTGGTATCGATATTACCGATGATGTGTATTATAGTAAAATTATCCTTTTGTTCCAATTCATACTTCATTATTTCTTCTCCCTTCTATTATTACCTTATTTTATCCGTATTATTCTGATCAATTTCACGTTCAAAAAAAAGATGAACGTACCCTAATCCATCTTCAATACAACTGTCCTTTAAATACCACCCCTGTCTGATCATCTCTGCGGTAACCGATTCAACTTCATCAAAAACCGCTTTTGGTGACCTGGTAAAACCTATCTTTACTATCTTTTCAGCACAAAGACGCATCAGATTCACCATTGATTACCGTATGACGGAAGCGGTACTGGAAGCTTCTCACAGGCATTTTTAACTGCTTCCATCAGAAACCGGCTGTCAGGAATTTTACCTCTGATACAAATTCCTTTGACCTCGGTTCTCCAGAGCACCTCCTTATCTTTACAGTCCCAAAGCTCAGCTTCCATACTCACTCTTTTACGAACAGCATTGTTGAATGTTTTTACAGTTGAAGCATCTTTCAAACGCATCACCAGATAATAATCGCTTTTAATACCACTCCATAACGAGTCTCGAGTTTGCAATGAAGCAATTTTGCCTTTGAATAAAAGACTGAAAAACTCTTGTAAAGAATCCATGCTCCATTTATTGAGAAAATTTTTTTCGATTTCATCTGCAGAGATAAGCTGCAGATCAGATCTTGTTTTTTTCAATTCTTCAAACTGATTCTGTGAACGGAGAAACTGCAGAGTGTCATAAGCGGTATCTCTTAATAGTGGACAAATACCGATACTTCTTTCGTATAGGTCTGAACCGCTGAATTTCTCTCTGCTATAGAGTTGATTTACAGAAAACCCATATGGTGAAGGACTGCAGTAAAGATGTAACAAAATAACTGATATAGAGAGCAGAACGGATCTGTACAGATAAATCATGATCAAAAATTCAGTTAAACTTGAAAATCATAATAAAGCTCTAATGAAGCCACTTATTCCATTTTCCGTCAATTTCACGGTTTTTTCAAACCATTCTTTTCAATCTTGCTCCAAACATTGCATCCATACCGTGCTCATAAGGAGTTATCACCAGATATCCATTATTATCGATGAACCGTTCAGGAATAGAATCAGGAACGGTGTCCAGACAGAAAGATGGATGCTCCTTGAGAAAAAGCTCAATCTGCTTCTGGTTTTCTTCCGGTTCCAGTGAACAGGTTGAATAGACGATTACACCGCCTTTGTCTACCAGTGATGCTGCAGAATTCAGAAGAGTCCTCTGTTTTTCTGCCAGAGAGATAATATCCTCCTCCCTGCGAATCCATCTGGCTTCCGGATGACGGTGAAGAACACCGGTCCCGCTGCATGGGGCATCCAGTAACACTTTGTCAAAAAAGCCATTAAAAGGAGGATAAGCGCCATCACAAATCAATGGATAAATATTATCCAGTTTCATTCTGCCGGCAGTTTCAATCACACTCATCAGGCGGTTCCACTTCAGTTCACAGGCACATACTGTTCCGCTTTCACCGGTTAATTCAGACATGAGAGCTGCCTTCCCTCCAGGTGCTGCACACAGATCCAGCAGATGTTCACCCTTATTTACATTCATCAGGGCTACTACCCAGCCCGATGATGGCGATTGAACATTGCATAAGCCATGCTGAATTATCTGAATGTTTTCAGGTAAAAGTGACTTCTTAAGCTTGTAATACAGGTTCAGGTATCCTGTGGCAGGTTCGCATATATTTCTGACATCAGCTTCAAACTGCTGACGAGATATCTCCCTTATTTTCCGCCTGAGAAAAACTGATGGTTTCTGGTTATTGAAAGCCAATATCTGCTTTGTTTTTGCCAGTCCGAAATTTTGCAGCCATCTCTTCACCATCCAGTCGGGATGAGAATATTCCACAGTAAGTCGCTTTACAAGGTCTTTCTGTGGGTCCGGAAGAGGAATTATCTTTTTATCATTTATTAATGCCCGCATAATAGCATTAACCACGCTGGAAAGGCGGACAGTCTTCTTATCTGCTTTTGCCAACATGACCGTTTCATTAACCGCTGCATGATCGGGAACCTTGTTCATATAAAGAAGCTGATAAATCCCTATTCGTAAAATTCTGTAGAGGTCTGCATCCTTCTGGTCGCTGCTTTGTGAGAGGTATTTGTCGATTGTATAGTCGATTGTGGTTTTATGCCTCAAAATGCCATATACTATTTCAAAAACGAATCGCCTATCCCTGTGATCAATGTGAGATCCTCTTAAAACGCTGTTAATTATGTGGTCAAGATTGCCTCTGTTTTTGTCCAGTTCAATAAAAATCTTCAATATTAGCTGGCGGGGATTTGCTTTTTTCTGTTCAATTTTTCCCATTCGCCTGTTTGCTGCTGGTCTCAAAGTAAATTCCTTCTTTAAATTTTTTCCTGATCAGTGCAGAATCGTCTTTTCTTTTATCTCTGTGCCAGACAAGAAGTCCCGTACATCCATCTCTTTTCTTCCTTCCGGTTTCACCTTCAGTACTCTAAGAACTCCATTGCCACACTGAACATCAAAATAGTCATGGGTCACTCTGGTTACCATTCCCGCATGATCACCTGTGGTCCCATTTATCTTCTTAGCCCATTGAATTCCCAGTCTCTTTCCATTAAATAAAGTGAAAGTTCCTGGAAATGGCTTAAATGCACGAATTTTGTTGAATATCTGTTCAGAAGAAAGCTGCCAGTCTATCAGTGCTTCTTCCTTTTTTAATTTCGGAGCTTTTGAGGCTAATGAATCGTTTTGTTTCAAAGGATTGATTTTCCCTTTTTCCAGCGCTCCAATCGCCTCCATCAGTGCTTCACTTCCTGCAATACTCAATCTTTGATACAGTTCCGGAGTGGTTTCCTCTTCCCCTATTGAGATCTTTTTCTGCAACAGTATCTCTCCGGTGTCGACTCCTTCATCCAACCGAAACACACTAACCCCTGTCTCTTTTTCTCCCGCTTCTATTGCCCTCTGAATGGGTGCGGGTCCACGAAACTTAGGAAGCAAAGATGCATGAACATTCAATGTTCCTAATGGAGGAAGTGCAAATATAGCTTTTGGCAGTATCCTGAATGCTACTACCACGAAAAGATCTGCTTTCAGTGATGACAACGTCGAAACCAGTTGCTCGGATTTAAGGTCATCTGTGGTAATAATCGGCTTTAAATCATGCTCTATTGCATATCGGGTGACAGGTGAATCGATGTAGCGCAATCCCCTGCCCTGAGGTCTGGCCGGTGTGCTTACGACTCCCACAACGGTATGCAACCCCATAAGCTTTTCCAATGATGGAATCCCAAAATCCGCAGATCCCAGGAAAACGACTTTCATAACACTCCTTTTTAAATCTGAAACCCGGCAGAAAAATATAAGATGTGATTAAAGGGCTGCTTTTCAATCTGAGAAAAAGTCAGAAAAAAAGCTAGCCTTTTACTCAAGATGAAGGCGACCAAAAACGGCGGCTCATTAAGGACCGGGACCGACTCCATAATTTCGGTTTGATGTTATAAAATAAGGTAATTCCAATGCCATTTGAAACGGAAAACTTAAAGTAATTTATCAGGTGAGTTATAACTACCATTGATTTCAGTTGAAACCATGTGGTAATTTCAATTTTTTGTTATCTTTTTATCCAAATCTTTAAAGCGGAGCAAGAAAGGTTTTTTTTCATGTCTGTAACATTTTCTCCTATTGAAGAACTGGATCTTTACTGTAGATTCTGTAATAAAGTGATTCCTGCCCAACTGGATAGAAGCATTGCAGAGAATGGCAGAGTACTGGATCGTTTTTCCACCTATGAATATTACTGCACCAAATGTTTTAAAACTGTTTGTTATACTGGCACAGATCTGCTGGAGCAAAATGCCAAGAGCGATACACCACATATTTATAAACCATCAGATCACTTTTTATTGGGAGAAACCATCTTTCACCAGAGTTTCAATGAACATGGAGTAGTTGTAGGAAAAGACAATGGCATCCCCAGTAGAATCATTGTCCTTTTTGAAAAAAGCGGCCTGAAAAAGCTGATCCAGGATATTTGAGTTTCTTTACTATGAGCCTGGTGTCCTTAATTATAATCGCCATAGGGCTCTCCATGGATGCGTTTGCAGTTTCTATAACCAGTGGTATCGCAATTAAAAGGATGCATCTGGGTCATGCAATCGTGATAGGATTGTTTTTTGGCTCTTTTCAGGCCTTAATGCCTTTGCTGGGCTGGGTTGGTGGAATAAGGTTCGCTTCGTGGATTAAAGCGTTTGATCATTGGATAGCATGTGCAATTCTGGTGTTTTTAGGATTGAAAATGATTCTGGAATCCAGAAGTCTCGAACAGAAACAACAACTCAGCAATCCCATGGAAATTCCCATACTCTTTATGATGGCAGTGGCTACCAGTATCGATGCACTTGCCGTTGGAGTTACTCTTTCCTTTCTGGAAATTTCAATTCTAACGCCAATAACTATAATCGGCTCCATCACTTTTATTCTCTCCTTCTTCGGCACCTACATTGGCAACAGCTTCGGTTCTTTTCTGGAAAGCAAAATCGAAATTGCAGGAGGTGTGATGCTTATTGGTATTGGTTTCAAAATACTCATTGAACATCTTTTTTTCGCCTGAAAAACTGTCACCTCCTTTATCTTCGACCTCAAACCATTAGTTCCACTATCCATTTTTTAGAGATTAAGAACCGATCCAGAAGGAGAAAGAATCTCGGCAGTATAAAAACGTGCATCAGTGGATGCCAGGAAAACAAATGAAGGGGCAATCTCAGAAGGCTGTGCCGGTCTTCCCCATAATATGTTTTCACCGAATTTGGAAACCTGTTCGTTTTCACGGGAAGATGGAATAAGCGGAGTACATACCGGTCCTGGAGAGACGCAGTTTACTCTGATCCCTTTGGGGGCAAGCTGCATGGCCAGAGATTTGGTAAAGTTATGAATTGCACCTTTTGTAGCCGCATAATCCATCATTGTCTTATGTCCTTTAAAACCTGCTACCGATCCGGTGTTAATTATTACATCCCCTGAATGCATATATTTGAGAGCCGATTGGGTAACCCAGAAAAAGGAGAAAAAGTTGGTTTTAAAAGTATTTTCAAGCTGTTCCGGAGACACCTCCATCAAATCCTGCTTTTCTTTATGTATTGCAGCATTATTGACTAAAATGTTCAGGCCGGTGAGTTCGTGGTAAGTTCTGTCTACCACTGCTTCGCAGTCCTGTTGATCCCGCAGATCGGCCTGAAAGGCTCTGCCAGTCTGCCCTGCTTCCTGAATCCATCCAACAGTCTCCATGGCCTCATCCTTTTCCTCATAGTAGGTGATGGCCACATCGGCTCCCTCTCTTGCAAAGGCAATAGCTACGGCCCGTCCGATACCGCTATCACCACCGGTAATCAGTGCCTTCAAACCCACCAGTTTGGCTCCTCCCATGTAGCTTTGTTCTCCATGGTCAACTTTTGGATGCATGTCTTTTTCGTAACCAGGCCAGAATTGCTTCTGTTTTTGGGGGGCCTGTTCGTAAGATTCATTACCCATGATAAAAGGATTTCTGCTGAGATTGAGACCATGATGTTCCATTCTTTGCATCTCCTTTTTAAATTACAAGACTCAATTTATTCTGCTCTGATAAACATATTTTCTGATATATTCCACTATCATTTGTCTTTCTTTTGCAGAAAGCAGGAACATAATATAGGGTTCTTCACCCGCCATAATCTCCCAGTAAATTATCGAATCGACATGTTTTTTTCTTATTTTTTCCAGAAAAGATTCTTCTTCTTTAGAAAGCTTTTTACCTCCCCTTTTCAAGACATCCAGATAATATCCCTGGCTGATCAAACATTCCCGGTACATCTGGACTTTGTATGAAAACATATCCTCTCCCTGAAGCTTAATCTGAAGATCCGGTTCCATCTCCCAGCATGCCAGACAGTTAGCCATAGCATGCCAAACCAGCCCCCCGGAGGTCTGATATTGAATTTCACATTCATTTACTCCGGTTTTTTTAATTCTGAACGGAAACTGAAGTCGGTCTTCTTTGAGGCAGAGATTGTTTTTTTCCAGAATGTTTTTCAGAAAATGCAGCAGGTAGGGGTTATTCTTATTGAGCATGAATGCGTAAGTAATGGCATCGAGTGCTTCGCGTTTTTTCCCGGTTTTGTCGTAGACATCTGCTAAAAAGAGATATTCCTGATAACCTGCATCGTTTAACTGGATAGCTCTTTTCAGGTAATATTCAGCTCGACGATAATCACCAAGAAAATTCCAGGCATCTCCCAGATTAGATGCTGATTTAAAATACAGACTATCTATTTGATAAGCTTTTTCATAAAGGTTTTTTACCTCCTCGTAATTGTCATTTTCCAGTTCATGGGCAGCCATCTCAAAAAGATCGGCGATTTTTTGTTGTGGCACATCTATTATCAGTTTGCTTTTACCCTCTTTATCTTTTGAAATATAAAGAAAAGGGCTTACTGCCAGTTGGTCTACCTGGAAACTGACCAGATCTGTAGGCTCCAGATTATTTACTTGTGTAGTTTTATAAGTAATACCGTTTTTTTTGTATATTTCTTTAAATGATGTTGAAAAGGAGTATTGATTACAGAGCACCGGAAAACTATTCAGATCTTTAGCTAATGAAATATGCAGACCTATATTAACCGATACAATAATCATGATAATATGACTTTTCATAAAGATTCCCCTCCAGTTTTTCTTTCCGGCGCGCCTCTCTATGATTTGTGCATCAAAATAAGAACCAATTTTCAAAGCCTGAAAATAATGGAAGTAATAAAGAGCCACAGAAAACGAAATATCATGTCAGGCATAGTCCTTGCATTTTCATACCTATTTACAACCGACCTTTCTGACAGCAGACCATCGCTGACTTCAGAAAGCAAAATGCAGTCATACTTTTTCGATAGCGATTATTATATTCATACTCCTGTTAAATTTTAAAAAGGTATCAGTCGAATTCTTATGAAACCTATCGTTCTGGCTATGGTGATCTGCGATAATTACTATAGAGATGCTCACACCGGAAAAAGTATCCTTTCAGGAACTTTCAGCTCAATAAACAGCCCTGCCTTTCCATCCAAACACGGTAATTGTGCCATTTATGTAGCATTAACCGATGTCGCTACTCAGGGTAGAGCTCAATTGGTATTTAGAAAAGAAGGCGGAGGATTTTCAATGACCCTTCCGCCCTGGGAAGTTGAAGCTCCCGGAAGCAGAAGAGCGGTGGTCGAGATAGGAGGCAATATTAATGGATTGCCCCTGCCAGAGGCTGGTGACTATGAATTTGTGCTCATGTGGAATGATCTGGAGATCGCATGCCGCAGACTCACTGCAATAAAAATCAACCTGGAAATGCCCGAACAAACCTGAAAAAAACATGTTTTTCAATAAACCTTAAATAAAGGAATAAAATGGATCTGCCAACAATTTTAGCTAAAATAACCGGTGTAGTGCTTTTAATCTGGACTCTATACTCCATCTACAAACATTTCCTTCTCAACAAAAAAGAGAAAATCAAAACCAACAAACAAAGCGAAGAACAATCGGTCTCTGAACAGTTCCTTAACACCAGTCTTCTCTACTTGTGGCTGGCATTCATGACCGTCTTCTCCATAGGAATGATAGTCAATAACTGAACCGTTAATATAGCCAATGAACACTATATCTTACAGGCTCCTGATGATTAGAAAAGTATAATCTTTTTCAGGCCAATACATTTTTACTTTTAGAGTAGAGGTATATTACCTGAATGATTTAATTTATTTTCTGATTACAAACCACCTGTAAGGATTGGTGATTATGAAACCATTGGGAAATCTCAAGTGTCTGCTGCTGTGTGTAATATTTTCTCCCCTGTTTCTTAGCCTTGCTACCGCAGAGATAATCATACATATCCAACATCCCTGGGCGGTCGAAGATACAGTAAGAGCCAATACTCCTATCTACATTGCATCAGAAGAGCCTGGGTGGTATCCAGGCAAAGTTATGACCAGTGAAGGTGGAAACTGGTACAGCTATACCTTTGTCACTACTACCAGGAATTCCAAACAGCGCATCGAGATAATGAGCGTTATCCCCACTGCCTATGATAACATGGCAAACCGGCTGACCTACCCTCCAGCCACACTGCCTCCGCTCACCATGGCTTCGATTTTTGCAGATAATACCGAAGCTAACGAGGTTTGGATCACCTTTCCCACTTCATCTTCAGCTCCGATTATTCACTTCACTCCCCCGCCAAGCAAGGTAATTGCCTTTTTCAATCCCTGGGAAATAGGTTTTCCCCGAGCCAACATCGATAAACTGGCCAACGTAAAAATGAGAAAAATGCCGGATTATTGCGGCTGGTTCTGCTATAATTATTTTGGCGACACGAGCTCTTTAAGGGTCAAATTTGTAAATTCCAAAGACAGAAGAACCGTTTATACAAACAGTGGAGTTGGAGAGGGTGATTTTATCGACATTACAGAAGCTCTGAAAAACTCTGATACTGTCTGGATCTTTCCAGATCCTCTCCCTGATGGTCCTCCCGTTATCGAAACCACATTTCCAGGATTTACCGGTGACTGTGGCATAATAACCCTTGCAGTCACTCTCAGAGACAAAGGTGAAAGCGCTGATTTCGGAGAAAGCGCTAACGTCTGTGATGGAAAGGAAAAAGCCACCAAAGGAATGGTACAGAAACGTCTGGGCACCGATGGAAAACCGGTTAAAACTGCCGGTGCCTGCCAATCCGATGACTTTCATCTATGGTACGTAGCGGAAAATCTCACCGGTGGCTACACTAACGAGATATGTCACAATATCACTCTGCAGAAAAATGAAGACGGTCTCTACGAATATGACACCGATGTTTTTTTCCCCCTGGACAGCTTTATTTATCTGGATGAAGCCCGCACCATTAAAAACCCCAATTATACTGTAGATAAAGGGCTTGATGGAAAAGATCATAATTTCTGGTTTACCATGGAACTGTCTGCCAAGTTTGAATACGTTCCGGGTCAAACCTTCTATTTCAGAGGTGATGATGATGTGTGGGTATTTATTGACAGCCAATTGGTTGTCGATTTGGGAGGCCTTCATCAGGCAGCCGAAGGCTCTGTGGATCTGGATGATCTCAAACTTACACCTGGAGAAACCTATACCTTCAAGCTTTTCTTCGCAGAAAGAAAATGCTGTGAGTCCAACTTCAGAATGGTCACCTCCATTAACCTGCGCTCCAGCAGTAATCTTTTCTACGAAAAGGACTCCTCAAGCCAGGTTATCAAATACTACATGAAATCAAAACGCACCAAGAGTAATCTGGCCTGCGATTCAGATGGAGAAATAGTTGATACGGTTAATGCAGATGTCGTCTATTACATTGAAGGACCATCCTTTTCATCCCCTTTGCAGCTTAGACCCGGAAAACACTTTGGTGACAGTACTATCGATAAATATGGCATTATCATAGTGGCAACACGGGACAGCTCCGTTTTAATGCTGGATACTGCAAGTTTTGTTGGAGTAATTCCTGGTGACTATGTAATAAAATATTATTCTGCACTGGACCGCTCTCAACAGGGTAGCATCCCCTTTACCATTTATGAGGTACCCAAACCACCCAGAACCCCTAGCTCTGTGCTTCGTGCAGCTTACTTTGCAGACAACGGCTTTGGGCAGGTGAATCGTGCCGAAATTTACCTTAAAAATTCCCCATCGGTTATTCCGGATTCTATTCAGCTTTTCTGGCCTAACAATAAGACCGGTAGGATGGTAACCAGAAAAGAGATCATCTTTGACACGGCAGACAGCAGGCATCTCACCGTTATTCTCAAAAAGCCATTCGATCCAGAGATAACCACATTTTTTGGGAACAATCAGCTTGGATATATTTATTCTTACGATACAGCTTTTTACAACCCCGAGGAAATCCTTCCCATCAGATTTGCAGACAGCGTTGGGCCGCTTCTTAAAGATGCAATAATGTTAGAGCGGGTCGGAGCAGCTCAGGATACATTCCTTCTGACCTTTACAGAAATAGTAAGAGACAGCTCAATAATTGGAAAATCACTCAAACTGATCAAGTCTGATGGAAGACATTCTGTAGAAGCAAACCTGTTACAAACAAGAGGAGATACTTTCGTTGTGGTCGTTTCTGTTCAGAACAACAAAAGGCCTTCACCTGGAGACAGTCTGCAGATCGAGTCTTCAGGACCTCTGACAGATGCTTACGGAAATCATGCCAGAACCGATAACCGTCCCGCAGTGATACGGATCAGAAGATCACCTGCCAATATAATCAGATCTTTCTATCTTGACAGTGATGCCAATGGCGTAGTCGATCAGGCACAGATCGAATTCGACAGAGAGGTTGATATTAAAGATATAAACGTCAGTTTTGTTTGGATAAATAATATCCCCACCAGTACACTTAATAATAGCAGAATGAAAAATGGAAACAGCAGATCTGTGGTTCTGGTAGATTTAAAAGATGCTTTTAATAAAAGTGTGGAAAATATTACTTCAGGAATAATGGTTGTCAAAGTAGAATACAGTCAGTTCCCATCTGTGCATAAGAGTCACACTGTGAATGACAGTGCAGCACCGGTGCTTCTTTCTGCTCTCTATGCCCCTGGAATTTCATCCAAAACAGAGAACACCGAACCGGATACATTAATCGCCATATTCTCTGAAGAGCTTGACTCAATCGGCACTGATTTACCTTTAAAATTCAGGAAACCTGGCACAAATTCCGACTATAAGATTTCTCTTAGGTTACTCAGACAAAAAGGCACAGAATATGTGTTCGAGGTTATTTCGATCGAAAATTCTTTGTATCCGGAAAGTAGTGACTCTGTGTGGATTAATCCGGAAAAAAATATCAGGGACATGTCTTCCAATATACAGAGTAATCCTCTGAACAAAAGGGTACTTCTGAGATTCCGTTCAACACCACTGAAATTTAGACCTTGTCCCAAAGTTAGTGGCAACCCCATTTTGTTGTAATCATTGAAAG
>CAYPMS010000029.1:20732-38756 GCA_964411655.1 uncultured Fibrobacter sp. | reverse complement strand
CATTTCCAAATGCATCTATTTCTGTTTCAATATTTCCGGATCTGACAAACCCATCGTTTTTTTTCTTTTTAACAGCTCTTGTAAAACATACATTTTCCTTTTTAATAGATGGGTATGTAAATTTGGCTGGATGAGATGTAATAGAAATTTGATTAGCTAAATCAGCTCCAGTAGATAGCCAAACATCTAACGAAAAATTTATTTCTGCTTGTTTTTCCAGTTCTGCTTTTTCGTCTGAAGTAGTTTTACTTGTTATTCGACTTTTTAGCCACTTCTCTTTTCTTTCATTTAAAAAATTCTCAATAACAGGATCTAACATTTATCCTCCCTTTAAAAGGCTACATCAAACCTAACTGATTTATGTAAGTAAAATTCAAATCATTTAAATTATTCCCAGGGACAGGCAATGCAATTTCACCATAAATTAAAGCTGCCTTTTCTTTATTCATACCTGTTTTTTCAAGCAATGTTTCATAATCGCGTTTAAGCCATAATCTTTTAAGTTCATTTTCTGTGAGGTCTTCTTTCGTTATATTGTAACAGATTTCAACAGGAATAGTGTTCCCCAAAGGATCCTTTTCTGCAAATACCCAACCCTGATCGTTTGGAACTAAGTAAAGAAGTTTATCCTGATTAAACCCGCGAAACTTAATTAATGTCTGTGGAATTGCTGTTAACCACCAAAAACCCGACAACCAGCCTTCTATGGCTTCAGGGCCTTTCTTACTGTAATCGGTTAATAGCTGGTGAATGCATGTATGTTCTAAATCAGCAAGATCAGATTGTGGGTTAAGAATCTCTTTTTTATTTATTCTGGGTTGTGCATCCAACCTTTCAGAAAGTTTTTCAACATTTACTAACTTAAATAAATTATGTGTTGAAAGTCTATTTGCATTAGACTCATATCCGGGGTTTGTAAAAGCCACACTTTTGTCGTTTAATAATGCTTTAATGTTATACTGTAACAATGCTATATTAGGTGATGAAAGTCCGTTTTCAGGTGGCTCACGGTGGCGAAGGACTCTTCCAACCAATTGGATAAAAGATCTGTACGATGATGGTTCTACAATAGCCCAATCAAAATCATGATCACGGCCTACCTCTTCAACAGGTGAAGCAACCAATATGAAAATGACATTTTTAGAAGAAATCGCATCCAGATGACTTCTTATATGGGGATGAGAAAGCGGGTGATGCTCACCTTTATTTCTCTTTAAAACTTCATCTAAATATTTCTCCTGTTCATTTCGCATAATTAACACCTGCCGACTGTGGTAGGCCATAACTCGCACTTCTATGTCATAAGGGAATTCGGTGTTAAGTAAATAGCGTGTCAGATTAATACATGGTTTTATATTGGCGAAACGTACCAACCCGAAACTGACATTCTTACCAGTTTGAATATCATTAAAATTATGATTAGAATGAGATCTAATAATGGTTTCTTTAATAACAGAATAATAGTAACTTTCAATAGACTTTTTATCTGTGATCGAATCTGAAAGCTTACATGGAATTATAATTACTTTCCTTTTGGGGGGTTGTTTTTGCAGATATTCACATCTTTTCTCAACAAATGATTTATGATATTGTCGGTATTCTTCTACGCCCAGTTTTTCTTTATTTGAATTGATGATATTGACTACCGTTTTAAATTCGTCAACCCATGCGCAACCGATATTTTGGCTGCGTCCACGCGATTTCGCAAATAATGACCATCCTGTCTGATATGCATTATAATACCCTTCGGCTAAATCTGGTGGTATGGTTGCTGATGATATCATCACTTTTCTTCCCAACATACCGGCAAGATGTATTAAGCGGCCAATAACAATTAGATCTTTTCCGTCAAAATCATCGATTTCATCAATAACTAAATCTGAGGACATCAATCTTAAAAAAGGAAGTATATATTTGCCTCCTTTTTTTGTTTCAGTGGCGGCAATAAGATGATCTATTGTGCAACAAAGTACTGGAGCATATAATAACTGTCGATTTTTATCAGTCCTTAAGACTGTGCTTAAATTGCTCTCTGGAATAACCGCTTCAAAATAGATATCATTATCCAAAAGAGATTCTTCTGATTCGGAACCAATGTTTATCGGCCTGTCATCTGTATTCGATTGAAAGTTAATGTCGTGCAAATCCAGGATAGCACGGGATCCGATTAGTACAGCAAGTTCATCTTTATCCAGTTTAATGCGGTTTCTGTATTCATCACCAGTTTGCAAAGTTAGAGTTCTTAATCCTAGTGCCAGAATATAGCGTAAACTTTCTTCATCAAAGGACAGTGCTCGCATTATTTTTGCGTTGGCAAAAGTTTTACCGGTTCCGGTACTTGCCATGTTAACAGCAAAAAAACCAAACTGGTATGGATCAATTTGGTCTCCTTGCTGTTGTCGCCAGTCTTTTATCTTACTGACAGCAGTATCTTGCCAACTGTACTTTACAGTGCTTTTACGTTGCAGTGGTTTAATATCATAAGCACATAGTAATTCCTCATTTCTGTTTTCAAACGCAGGCAGCAGATGAGCTATCTTTAAGGCCTGTCTTGTAACACCAATAAGATGCTCATCCAGCTGTTGCTTTAAGGAATTAGACTTTGTACCCGTATTGGCATAAAGATTACACGAACTCTTCCATTGCTCATCTTTATCTTGTGAGGAATACCAGTGATCACCCAACATCAGTGCCAGACGAGAGTAATGTAAAACAATTCTCCAGCTTCCATCTGCTAAGGTCTTTCTCAGCAGGGACAAAGAATCTATCATTTTGTTGGCGTATTTTTGAGCGAATTTTAACCAAACGCTTGAATCAAGGGGTAAACCTTTTGAAAAACAAAGACAATGGTTGAGATCTTTTTTAAATTGCGTTTCATCTGATTTATTTTCGTATCCCCAGGTTTGATAGATCAGATTGAATAAAGATTTAAAATCCTGCAACTCCATATCTTTACACTGATCGGTAACAGGTAACCGGTGGTGTGAAACAATGAGCCATGCAATGATGCTTGCTGCCTCTGGTAATTGATTTAGTGGAGTTTTTAACTTATTGTTGTTATACTTTTCAATTAGTTTGGAAATTAATGCATTAGATGAAATTTGGCCACTTGAAAGTCTTTTGAGCCATTCTTCATCAGTTGCATTATCGACTAAGACATTTAATAATAGTACAGATAACCATTCATGCCGTAATGGATCGGCAGTTTTTTTTAAATTAATCAATTTTTCTTGAAAGTAATCGGTAGATTTACCCCAGTCATGGAAGAGAGCTGCTAATGCAGCCAGTGATTTTATTAGTGGTAAAAAATGCCAATCATTTTCCCAATGTGTTTTTAGTATATCTCTTTGGGTGGTATTAACAGGAACAAAACCTTCATGATTAAATTTTTTCCTGTCACCCACAATCCACAATAGTTCACTTCTGCTGCGGCTTCTTATCCAATGGCACGCTACTGCTGTATTTTTTGAAGCTGTTGCACGTAATAACTTTTTTACCGATTGCAAGCCTTCGTTGGTTATTACAGTTTGCCAGGTACGGGTTCCCAGCCGATTGGCAAATGCATCCAGAATACGGCAGGTTTTATTTATCGCCTTTTTATCACATTCTGAAACAAAAGTAACTATCATATCTTCAAGCTATCATTATTCTGCATTCCACCAAACTCTAAACAGATTTTTTTCACACAATCAAACATAAAGTCCAGTGCATCGTGTTGTGTAAATTTTTGTAAACATTGCTGACGAAATTCCTGCTCTTTTGCTTGCTCCTTTGCGCATATAAAAGCCCATGGAAGAATTAAAGAATCCTTAACAAGATCTGCAACGTCAAAAACAAGTGCTCCTTTCCTTGTTTTTCCATGTAAAACCGCAAAACCATGTGGTATCCCTAAAACCCAAAGTGCTGTAGCAGCTAAACCATAAGCCAGATAGTTACCATGATTGAGAAACGAATTGGCATCGTCCTGGTTATCATGATTTCTGACAAAATTTTCATTATGAGTCAGCTTGGCAGCTATCTTATAAAGATTTTTAGTTAGTTGGGCTTCGGTTAAAAGCAATTCGGTTACATCTGTTGTCTGATCAATTTTACTTGCAAAGGATTTAAATATTCTCTGAATATCATAGTCATCTATACAAAAGCCCTCATTATTAAGATCACGATCATTTCCCCATACATTCTGGAGATATTCAAGACGAAATTTTTGAAATAATTTTGCAGCCTTAAGCCTTTTTTGTTCATTAAACCAAAATGACATCCAGCTTTGCATGTATTCTGTCGGCCGGTACTCATTTTGTGGGGTTAGCCATTCGATTTCATTTGCTGCAATAAGAGGGGTTCCGCCACCTCCACAAAAGCCAATTAAAACACCAGCAGATGCCAACATGCGGACTGCTGCTTGAGTGACAGATGTACCAGTCCCTAATAAAATTGCCGTAGTATTGGCTATAGGAATGTTAAAATAAAGGTTTTCTTTCTTTTTTTCGGTAAGATATAGTACCCGACCATCTTTTTGTAAAACTCTGCAGTGTTCAAGGTAATAAAGGTTAGCCCGTTTGGAGTGAATAATACTTTTAAGATCGCTTGGTGATAACTGTTCCATTTTACCTTATCCCAGGTATTTTAAAGTCAGCAATAAACATTATGATATATTAACTTATAGCACATTCTCTGCTTAGTGATTAAACTGGTATACAAAAACAATCTTTGTATTTAATAACATAATCTCCTTCACTCTCAATTCTTGCGACTGTCATATTTTTTTTTGCAATTTTTAAAAATCGCCTTCATCTTCTGGCGTAGTGTCGGAGGTCCTACTACTTCTGCCATCTCTCCCCAGCGGAGTATATCCATGATCAGTTCGGTGGCATCGTAATAGGGAATTGATAGCTGAAGAGTTTCACTGTCAACCCACTCCTGTTTCTGCCGGGGATGCCACTCTTCATGAGAGACTTCCCTCGCGGCGATCCCTGTAAAGCGGATAGTTGCTGTTTCGGTTGCCTTGCCGCTGAAAATGCCATAGGATGTGGTATAATGCTGCTCAAGATCCTGGATATCCACAATCTTTGCCTCTTCGTTTGTCTGTTCTATCTGTCGTATCCGGCTTAGCGCAAAAGTTCTAAGTGCATTACGCGAATGGCACCAGGCATCGATATACCAGTTGTCCCGGTAACGTAGCAGAGTCTGAGGTGAGATGTTCCGTTTTTCTTCCTTATCTGAAGACAGTGCTTTATAGATGATTTTACACCGTTTATTTCTCAGAACCGAATCGGTAACTATCTTCAGTACTTCCGGATCAATCGCTCTTTGAGTAATCGGAATACATTTTATGCGGCTATTCCATGTCTGATCTGAAATGTCATAGGTTTCGAGCAGTTTATGCAGTCGTTCTTTGAAAGGACTTATAATATCGTTTAGAATACCGGCATGAATATCGTTGAGTGCATTATTGAAACAGATTAACGCTTCCAGCTCCTTATGGGAAAACCATAACCCTGGGAAATGATGTGGTCCATCATCATCAATCCTGTATCTGTAATAGTTTTCATCAAGACATTCAATTTCTGCCCCATAGAGCTCTTCCAACCTTCTTCGTACACGGAAAAAAGTCTTTTCGCTACATTTCAGTTCCTCTATTATCCTTGAAATATGCACCGGATATTTACTCTGTATCAGTAATTTATGAAGAATGTGTACTTTTTCTGTCCGGTCCATATAAAAGTCACTGTCTCTGAGATTGCTTTAAAATTATTTTTTAACAGTCATGTATCGGATTAAAGCTGATTAAGTAATATACACCAGATGAACTGCTTATATTATCTTATTATAAATAAATATCACTTTAAGCAGCAAAATCAATTTTTAATGATTAAGAAGAAGGCAAAGTAATAAATATTTTGGGAAAAATTATAATCAAAACTTAACAAATGTCTAAGTTACGCTAAGCTGCCGGCAGGGAACGCTTTTAATTTCAGGTAAAGCAATGGTGGAAAAAATTGACTTTCAGCAAATTGGCTTTCAATCTGTTATTATTTTATTTTACACTTAATCATACTAATAAACAATTTCAGGCAAAACAGCATAAGTCTCCATGAAAAACACTACTTTCGCAGCCATCGATTTCGAAACCGCCAACAACCGACGAAACAGCGCCTGTTCACTCTCTATCGTAACTGTGAGAGATAACGAAGTTAAGGACCAGGTTACCTGCCTTATCCGGCCGCCTACAAGAAGGTTTGAATTCACAAACATTCACGGTATACGGTGGAAAGATGTTCAGGATATGCCTTCATTTGATGGTCTGTGGCCGTTTATTTCTGAAAAACTGCAGGGAGTAAAGTTTATAGCTGCACACAATGCGGCTTTTGACAGATCGGTACTGTATGGTTGCTGTGAGCACTATGGACTGACAGCTCCATCGATACCTTTTGTCTGCACTGTTCAGCTTGCCAGAAAAGCTTGGAATATTTATCCCACAAAATTGCCGGATGTATGCAGAAAGCTTAGGATCGAACTAAACCATCACGATGCAGCTTCTGATGCCCTGGCCTGTGCACAAATTGTGATAAAAGCAACAAGTGGCAGGAGATCTTTAACTATGATCAGTGAGATTTTCAGGACTGTGGGATAAGATCAGATGATATCAGATTCCAAATCACAATTCTTAAACCCAAATTCCGCAGTTGGAGTGGATGCAGATGCGTAAGATGTTTAGATGATAATCCTTGAACGCGGTGCAGGCCTTATCGACATAAAATAAAAACGGTGTTGCTGCACCGGATACCTTACGCTTAAAGAACGAATGTGGCAACGTGATAAGGTCAAACCGCGTGAATGGCTTGGCGCCTGTCCGCCGTACCTGAGTACTAAGGAAGGCGGGCTCAATAGTTTATGCATATACGCCGCATTCAGCTGCGGATTTCAGGTTAAATTCCAAACAGATTCCAGTTTACAATACTAAATAGTAAACTGGAACAGCCCGCCTGCAGCGAAGACCCTTGATGGACATCCTGCCTGATCAAACCATAATATCAACAGCCCACCAGGCTAATTTTCCGGCTGTGTAAAGGGAACCCCGGCGCGGTCACAGGAATAGAAAACATTGTAATCAGGATCGGGCTTGAGACCTTTTTTCTCTACCCAGTTGGCCGCGGCGCAGGATGGGCGGCAGCAGTCTTCCATGGTAGTGGTCTCGTACATTTTGCCATTGGAGCCCCGCTTCCAGAATGAATCGTCTTTTGCGGCCTGCTCGGGGGTAATGAGTCCGTCCACCTTAGGAAGGCCCTGGTCCTGTAGTTTACAGCCGGTAACCCGTGTAAGCCCTTCGGGGCATTCCACGCGACGCACGTAAACGGACCAGTTTGCATGGTGCAGAGATTCGGGCTGATTAGTCTTGATACAGGAGTTCCTCGCATATTCGGTAATCTTCGGATCGGCATGGGTAATCTCGTTGCAGGTTGCCGTTACTTTATCCTGGCACGCTTCTGACCCTAGACTCTCTTCGGTGACCCATTGATACTGGTTCTTGCACTCGCTCCAGTGGGTGATCGGTTTTACTCCACCGGAGAAGCCACCCTCCTCTGGATAGGCTTCGTAGAGGTATTGCCCGGAGGTGGAGGTCGCTGAGAGCCCTGGACCGCAGCCGTTGTGAGCACCGAAACCGCCGCCGCCCATGTAAATGTCAAATGTGTTTATCGTAGCCGCGGTGTTGAAGCTCTGAGCGATAATCGGTTTGGGAACAGGTACCGCGGATGCCGGCTTGCTGACATCGTCAGGATTCTTTTGAACCTGCCGCTCGTTATCAGGGCTTGGCCAGGCGTAGATAATCTGGTAGCACTGGCAGCAGGTACTTGCATCATCGCCGTCGATGAATCCACGGTCCGCATCGTGGCCTACAACTGCGTAGAGATACTCTTCATTTCCGTCATCAATCGCGGCCTGAAGCATCTCCGGGCTGTAAAGCATGAATCTGGGACAGATGAACGCAACGTCGGCACCAGGTTTTGACGTATGGTTCTCACTGCATGCGTTGATGGTGTAGCAGACACCACCGCATTTCGAGTTGGGATCGCCAGGGATACAGTCTTGGACATAGTCCCAGGCGTGACAATAACTTGGTGGCGGCAGACGATAGGAGACGCCGGCTTTTTTCAGAACGATATGATAGGGTCCGGATGTATAGGATTGGATAGCTAGAGTAGCATCTTGATAACCGCTTTTTGTGACTTTGATGGTATCGATCATCGCACTCATTCTGGCAAGGTGCCTGGAAGTGCTATTATCTCCCATAGAGACTGGACCGATATGACCGGCCATGCCACCAGCCATTACCGGCACTTTAAAATAGGTCACAGTGCCACCGATATCGGCTTTTATCAAAACAATTTTCGGTGACAAAGACTTTCTTATCAGGTTTATAGTATGATGCCCGGACGGGAGCTTTTTATCAATCACATAATCAATGAGGGTTCCATCGAGCTGGTAAAGGCTGACCTTCACATGAAGTTGGGGTTCGTCAATAGTAACTGCCAACAGACCTTTTTGGATAGCAGCCGAAAAGGAACCATTTTGAACCCGGCGCATTTTTAAGGACGATGGCAGATCAATTTGCCAGTTGCCATCGGCATCCGTAGTCGTGGATTTATCGGCTATGACCAGTTGTACGGTCGCACCTTCGATTCCTGCCCCGGTCTGGTCTTTAACCGTACCTGAGAGGGTCTGAGAGGAAAATGACTGGTTGAACAGGAAAACGATGATTAAGAAAAGACAATTATAACGCAATTTCATTTGCATATCTGGTACCTCAATGAGTGTGTAACAGGAAGTTTATTTTAGATTAAATAACCACATCCATTTCTAAAACTAAATTATAACCAAACAGGAGCAAGTTATTAAATAGAAGATTTTATTACTTCAGAAGTTTTATCCTCTGCAGACACAATATAAATTGTCTCTGGTGAATACAGGCAGGTAAATCTGTCCAGTTATAAACTACCCCGGTATTCATCAGGCAGCCATCCTGGAATGGTGCGTAAGAATAGGAATTTTTTGCTATTTCACTGAGGTTCTAGATGAACCCCCGTTAACTGTCACTTCGACGGGTTCCCGAGAAGAAGTCCTTCGAATATACCAGCCAAAAGAAATTTCAACGACTCCTGGGATAAAATCCTTTTAACGGAGAACCTTTTTTCAGGTAGGGGCCGTGTCCGGGCCCCTAAAACCCCAGCTGAAGATGAAAACATTATTCATCCCGACAGTAGCCGGCATGGGCAGGAAAGGATATCGGGTGGATATTCAGTGGCACCAGGTGCTAAGACTGATGATATGTGGCAGCTTGCGATTATATCCCATTCTGGATTCGACGGTTTTACTGCAAAACTACAGGAAAAATTTATTTCCGATGTATCCCCCCGCTTTCCGTACACACGTAAGCGCTATATTTTTTATGATGTTATAAACTGTTTGAAATACATTGTTGAAAACCTGTTAAAGATCTTACAGATAATATCAACATAAAACGTGCTTTGATTAAGCCAGTATAATGGTTTGGAGGGACTTAAACCAAAAACCCGTTCAAATCCTGGCCGGTTAAAAGGCACAGATGCGGCATTAATAAAGACAATTGATGATTTCAGAATGCAGCATCCACGAATGTCATTACGGATTGTGATTAACAAGTTGACTGCTGAAAACAAGATAGGCAGGCCGGTAAAACCGATATCAAATCTTTACAGACACTTAAGACTGCATTAACGGAAAAGAACCCTTCCGGTAACCTGAAGAAACAGAATCGCTTTGTTCATCGTTATTCCGATGAATGCCGGCAGATGATGTAGTGCATGGACATACCGCAAACAAAAAAGAACTCCTCTCTGGCAGATATGCTTTATTCCCGTTAATTACAGCTTTCTTTTTCAGATTATTTACAGTATTCAGGAAGTGGTATCTCAATTTCTGTATAACCTGTAATTGCGAATCTGCCCGCCTTTAAAATTTAGAGCATTTAATAGAATGGGATAGCATCTGGTAGCAAAACAAAATATGCACAAGATCAGAGATAGAAGTATTTGGAAATAGCATAGATTTCCGAAATGGTCTGAGCTCTGCCATTGCTAATCCCGGTGAAATCTTTTGACAATCGGTCCATGCCTTAATATATTAATGTATCATTAAAATTGTGATGCTTGGTTTTGCATCCTCCTCATCTTTTCATCTAACAATAAATGTAATACGTTAGAGTTGGGGATAGGTCCTGGAATAAAGACTTCTGGTTATTAGTTGAAAAGACTGGTCAGTACCTCTGTGTTACAGCTTATATTACTGCTGGTTCTCAACGTACTCATTTTTTTAACTGTTTATCAGGTCCTCTCTGGAAAATTTGAGGTGGTTAGCAAACGGGCGCTCGCCCAGGGAGCTATTTCGATTGTGGCATCTATTTCGGAAAAGAACAAAAGATTAACTCGTTTCGGATTCAGTTTTGAACGTGGTGGTGCTCATTCTTCGCGGACAATTATGCTTGAAGAACTGCGCACATTGCTTACCTGTGTAGATCGGATAGATGCAGAAAAATCCGATTATTTCCATGCTATTAATGAAGAAAACTGCCTGGGCAAACGTTCAAACAAGACCCGTCTGCTCACTTACCGCCATCTGACAGACCTTTATTCTCTGGATCATACAAAAGTGCTGTTTCGCTCAATTCTGTTTTTCTGGAAGCGGGATCAAAATTCATTGCCTCTGATTGCATTGCTCTGTGCATATGCCCGGGATTCCATTCTCCGGTCTGCTGCACCGTTTATTTTGAAAATCCCTGAGGGTGCAACTATTTCGCGCAAAGCACTTGAAGAGTTCATTGATGCACTTGAACCGGGAAGATTCAGTAAAGCTACTTTAAAATCTACAGCTCAGAACATTAATTCGACGCTGACAAAGTCCGGGCATCTTGTTGGAAAAGCAAAAAAGATTCGTGCTCGTGCAGTTCCAACTGCGGGAAGTGTTTCCTATGCACTCCTTCTTGGATATCTGCAGGGTGTTCGGGGGCAGGAACTTTTTCAAACTGAATATGTCAAACTGTTAGAGTGCTCTTTTGAAAGGGCAATCGAACTTGCAGAAGAGGCATCACGAAGGGGTTGGATTATTTTGAAACGTGTCGGTGATGTCATTGAGGTTTTGTTTCCGCTTCTCATCAATCAGGAAGAAATGGAGTGGCTTCGTGAGCAGAATTAAACGATTAATACAATCCTACAGCAGACATATTGCTGTACCATGGCGTGATGATACTGCTGCGGCACAGCGGGTGATTTTTTGTATTTACAATGAAAATGATGAACGCTTTTTACGCGCCAAAGCGGATGAATTTGAACTCGTAACCAGACAGGCTGGGCATAAATGGGCAATATTTGACCTGACTGATAGTTTCCCGTTATGGCTTAGCGCTCAACGGTATGCTGTGAGTTATTTTAAAAATCCACATCTTTTATCCACGCTGCTGCCGAAATATCTTACCTCTATCATTGAAGACTTTTCAAATTTTCTTCAGAAAAATGACATCAGCAATGAATATGTCGTTGCACTAAAGGGTGTCGGGTCGCTTTTCGGGCTTCTCAAGGTGAGAGAAGTGGTTGAAAAGCTCGCACCAATGGTTCATGGAAGACTCCTGGTGTTTTTCCCTGGAAGCTATGAGAATAATAATTACCGGTTACTTGACGGGTATGACGGATGGAACTATCTTGCCGTGCCAATTACAGCCGATAAGGAATTTTAAGATAAGGATTGATGATGATTAATCGCGAAATTTATCAGAAAGATCCGGCAACGTGGAAGCTGGTCAACGAAGGTGTTTCAAACGTTAACGATGAGATGACAAGTCAGGCTCTTGCCGTGCTTCGCTACGAGCTCGAAACGTTTGTGTGTGAGGGACAGTATGAAAAAGGGATGGCACACATTCTGGAAACATACCTTAAAAACATTGATCAGGCTCAGCAACCGGCGGTATGGGTGAGCGGATTTTATGGATCAGGGAAATCACATTTTGTCAAAATGCTTCGCGCCCTGTGGGTTGATACAGTTTTCGAAGATGGTGCTACGGCCCGCGGTATTGCGAATTTACCTGTTAACATTAATGATCTCTTAAAAGAACTTTCGACTCAAAGTAAACGGCATGGTGGCCTGCATGCAGTGTCTGGTACACTTGGTGCCGGAGCAAAGGACAGTGTACGGCTGTCGCTTTTAAGGATTATTTTTAAATCAGTCGGATTGCCAGGACAATATCCGGTTGCACGCTTTGTTATGTGGCTGAAAAAAGAGGGCATCTATGACCAGGTTCGCTCTCATTTAGAAAAAAATGGATTTAACTGGGATGAGGAGCTCGATAATTTTTACGTAGCAGAAGGATTGTACCAGGCTCTTTGTGCAGTAAAACCTGCTATTTTTTCTGCAAATACCAGCGCTGTTGAAATTCTGCCGCAGCTTTATCCTAATGTGAAGGATGTATCCAGTGATGACATGCTGAAAGCTATACGGCAGGCTCTGATGAAGGATGGTAAGTTCCCGTTAACATTGATTGTTCTTGATGAGGTACAGCAATACATAAGTGAAGATAGTCAACGTTCCATTGAAGTGCAGGAGGCAGTTGAGGCATGCTGCAAAAATATTGGCGGGAAGCTGTTGTTTATAGGAACCGGACAGACAGCAGTTACTGGCACAAGTAACCTCAAAAAACTTGAAGGTCGATTTACAATTCGAGTTGAGCTGTCTGATACTGACGTTGATGGGGTTATACGAAAGGTCGTTCTTGCAAAGAAACCTGAAGCCAAAGCACCAATAGAACAGATAATGCAGACCAATCTTGGTGAGATTTCACGTCATCTTTCAGGAACAACTGTTGGCCATCGTCAGGATGATATTGCTTTTTTTTCACAGGATTATCCGATATTGCCGGTTCGTCGCCGTTTCTGGGAAAATACACTAAGGGTATTGGATCAGACGGGAACTGACAGCCAGCTTCGTAATCAGCTCAGTATAATTCATAAAGTAATTCAGACCAATTTACAATATCCAATCGGGCATGTAGTTCCTGCAGATTATCTCTATTTCGATTCTGCTGACAAATTACTGCAGTCACGTAACCTTCCCCGGAAACTCCATGAAAAAACGATGAGCTGGATAAAGGGTTCTCAGGATGAACAGCTCATGGCCAGGGCCTGTGGTCTCATTTTTCTGATAAATAAACTTGGTGGTCAGAATAAAGAAATCGGTATTCGGGCGACGGTTGATACTATAGCCGACCTGTTAGTGGAGGATCTTTCACAAGGATCAGGTACGCTTCGCAATCGCTTACCCTCGATGCTTGAAAAGTGCGAATTAGTGATGAAGGTTGGTGATGAATACCGTATTCAGACTGAAGAAAGCTCTGCATGGAATGATGATTTTCAGAGCCAGAAAGCAGCACTTTCCAATGAATTGCATCGTATCGAGGCTGATCGTGATGACCGGATTCGAAAAAGATTCGGAGATATCGTACGCAAACTATCACTTGTACAGGGCAATTCAAGAGTTGCCCGTGAAATATATCCGGTTTTTGATACTCAGCTCCCTTCCGATTCTGACAAAAAGATCTATATCTGGGTTCGGGATGGCTGGAGCAGCGATGAAAATTCTGTTCGGGCAGATGCCCGTCTGGCTGGAAATCAGGCACCTGCGGTGTTTGTATTTATTCCCAGGCGATCAGCAGATGATTTACGGCGCAATCTGATTGAATTTAAAGCTGCCTCTGCGACACTCGAAAATAGAGGAACACCTAATACACCGGAAGGAACCGAAGCAAAAGCTGCAATGGAGACCATTAAGCAGGCTGCCGGGGTAAAGATCCAGGAACTGATTGAGGAATCATTTTCCGGAGCCCGTGTTTTTCAGGGGGGAGGCAATGAGATACTCGGAAATGATTTGCAGCAGATGATTCTTGAAGCCGCAGAGAATTCATTGCAGCGACTATATCCCCAGTTTAGTGCAGCGGATCATATCGGCTGGGCTAAAGTGTATGAAAAAGCTCAAAAAGGTGCTCCGGATGCGCTCAAAGCTGTTGGTGATGACGGCGAACCGGTCAGAAATCCTGTGTGTAAATTGATTCTTGGTTGCATAGCTGGAGGTAAAAAGGGCGCCGATATCCGCACAGAATTTGAATCCGCACCTTACGGGTGGTCTCGTGATGCAATTGACGGTGGATTGCAGGTGTTGCTGAACTCCGGATTGATCCGTGCATTGGATGAACGGGGCATAACACTGGATCCCAGGGAGCTGGAAAGAAAAAGCATTGGTAAAGTAATGTTCAAGGTGGAATCGGCCACCGTTTCAACAGCACAACGGATTCAGATTCGAAAACTGCTGCAGAAAGTTGGAATTTCCGCTAAACAGGGAGAGGAGCTGGTGTATGCACCGGAATTTCTCCAGAAGTTGACAGAGCTTGCCGACCAGGCTGGCGGTGATGCTCCCAGACCGGCTCGTCCTGACACCGGTTTTATTGATGAACTTAAACGTACTGCGGGAAATGAGCTGCTGCTGATAATTTACAATAAAAAAGATGAACTGTCACAATGTATCGATACCTGGAGTAGCCTCTCTGAACGGATCAGAAAAAGATTGCCTGCTTGGAATGTGCTCACGCAATTAATTGAGAAAGCTTCAGGGTTACCGGATGCGGAAGTAGTATTGGCGCAGGTTAACACAATAGTACAACAACGGCAGCTTCTTGATGAACCGGACCCTGTTCAGCCTCTTGTCAATTGTCTGACACAACTGCTGCGTGAGACATTAAACTCATTAAAATCATCATGGGAACAGTACTGGAACTCCGGTGAAGAAAAACTGGAAGCAGATCAGAACTGGCGAATGCTTGAACCGGAACAACGGTATGAAATACGTTCCAGACAGCAGTTGACAGAAGCCTATATCCCCTCGATTTCTGTTGAAAATACCGGTACGATTCTCGAAACCCTAAGCGTAACCGGTATTGAAGCTATCCAGGACCGAATTGCTGCAATGCCCTCGCGGTTTGATAATGTCATATTCGAGGCTGCGAAAATGATGGAACCTAAGGTACAGAGTGTTTCTCTTCCAGGCCGCACCCTAAAGACGGAACAGGATATCGAAAATTGGATCAGCGAAGTTAAAGACATCCTGATGGATAAAATCGGGAAAGGGCCGGTCATTGTATAATGCCTTTACCTGCGGAATATATCGAACAGAAGGGTAGATAATGATACAACCACTGGATAAAACCTTACGAACTATTCTTGAACGTACAATCAGGGATGCGCGTGATATTGCAGAAAATGCAGCGCGTGCTGCACTGGAGCAGATTGGCGTTGGTGAAGCAACACCGTTTGCGCACCTTAGTGAGCAGGAAAGGGAGTTGCGCCGGAAACTGCGTGTTCATGGACGTCAATTGGGTGATTTGCTGAATGATGGCAAAGTGCAGACAATGGATCGCCTTGTCGAAGAGGTTGCTTATGAGCACTGGCACCGCATGCTTTTTGCTCGCTTTCTAGCTGAAAACAACCTGCTTATGTATCCCGATCCGGTTGATCCAGTCCCTGTGACACTTGAAGAATGTGAGGATCTTGCTGCAGATGAGGGCGCAAAAAGTGGCTGGGAACTGGCAGCCCGCTTTGCTGCTAAAATGCTGCCGCAGATTTTCAGGGTCGATTCTCCTGTATTTCAACTGATTCTTCCACCGGAATATCAGCAAAAGCTGGAGAAGCTTGTTGCTGCACTTCCAGTTGAAGTGTTTACTGCATCAGACAGCCTTGGCTGGGTATACCAGTTCTGGCAGGCAAAAAAGAAGGATGCTGTCAACGAATCAGAAGTTAAGATAGGTGCCCGGGAACTGCCAGCGGTTACACAGTTATTCACCGAACCTTATATGGTAAATTTTTTACTCGATAATTCACTTGGAGCATGGTGGGCAGTACGGCGGCTTTCGACAGATGATTTGAGAAGCGCTACTGGTGAAAGTGAACTGCGGGAAAAAGCATCGATTCCAGGTGTGCCGTTAGCGTATCTGCGTTTCGTATCCGTCGTATCCGGAGCTTCCAGCTGCAGTCCTGATTCTGAAAGTTGTTACAGCTCCGGTTCTATTAAAGCAACAGCCATCAGTAACATTCTTTCTCCTCACCCGCACCTCGACCGGGCCTCTCTGCATATCCGTCAAGGAGACAACCTGCCTCACTGGACTTGCGATTCCGCGATCTACCACGTGACCTTCAGACTTGCCGATTCTGCCCCAGCCGAGCTGAGGGAAGCATGGAAAATTGAACGGCAGGCGATTGTTGGTATTGCAGAAAAAACCGGCCGTGCCTTGACTGAAGAGGAAGAAAAAAGACTTAAATATCTGTACTCCGAGAAGGTTGAAAAATATCTGGATGCAGGTATTGGTGCCTGCCATCTTAAAAAGGAACCGGTTGCTCAGATTGTAGCAGATGCATTATGTCATTTTAATAAAACGCGATATAATCTTCATGCCTGGTGTATAATGCCAAATCATGTTCATGTAATTGTCGAACCTTTACAGGGGCATGAGCTCGGAAAAATTATTCACAGTTGGAAATCCTTTACTGCAAACGAAGCAAATAAGATTCTTGGACTGAGCGGGCAGTTCTGGCAGCACGAGCCGTATGATCACATTATCCGGAGTGAAAAGGAGTACTGGCATCAGGTAAGGTATGTCTGGCAAAATCCGGAAAAAGCAGGATTGAAAGACTGGCGCTGGAGGTGGCACTGGGGGTTGCCGGAGCATCCTGCTCCAGACATTCTGGAACTCACGGAAGAAGAAAAGAAAAGAAGACCGGAGCTGGAAAGACCGGAGCTGGAAAGACCGGAGCTGGAAGCTCCGGGTACACCGGGTACACCGGGTACACCGAATACACCGAATACACCGAATACACCGAATACATGGTGGACACCGGCCGCAGGTACATTTGACAAGTGGCCGAAAAACCTGAGCGAACTGAAAATACTCGATCCCTGCTGTGGTTCCGGACATTTTATTGTTGCAACATTTCTTATGCTGGTTCCCATGCGTATGGCACTGGAAGGACTGAGCGCGAAGGATGCCGTTGATGCGGTATTGAGGGAAAACATACATGGACTCGAACTTGACCAGCGATGTGTGGAACTGGCCGCATTTGCTCTGGCGCTTGCTGCGTGGAAATATCCTGAAGCGGGCGGGTATAGGGCATTACCCGAGCTCAATATTGCCTGTACCGGATTATCGCTGAGTATCGCAAAGGAGGAATGGAAACAGCTTGGACTTGGCAAAAAAGATTTAACCATCGCACTTGACTGGCTATACGATACTTTCAAAGATGCACCGGTATTGGGAAGTCTTCTCAACCCGGCTAAAACAGATGCAGCAAAACTGGCAGATGCAGACCTGTTTAAATGGGAGGAGTTGTCTTCCGCACTGGAACAGGCGCTCAAACAGGAGCAGTCTGATGAACAGCATGAAGCGGCGGTTGTAGCACACGGAATGGCAAAAGCAGCGATGATGCTCTCAGGTAAATATAACCTCGTTATTACCAATGTTCCCTATCTGGCGCGTGGAAAACAGGATGAGCGGTTGAAGGAGTTTTGTGAGAAAAACTATCCGGCTGCAAAAAATGACCTCGCGACGGTTTTTCTCGACCGCTGCCTTGAATTTTGTGTAAAAAGTGGTACTGCAACTGTCGTTCTGCCGCAGAACTGGCTGTTTTTGACAAGTTATACTAAATTCCGTGAGAAACTGCTGAAAAATGATACCTGGCATCTGATCGCCCGATTGGGGCCGCAGGCTTTTCAGACTCCAATGTGGGATTTTAATGTACAATTAATCATTTTGAGCCGTGGCAATACAACTGCACTTTCAGGCGGATTATTTGGTGAAAGTACTGATAAGAACCTGATTCAGGGAGTTGATGTTTCTGAACCGCGTACCGCTGCGGAAAAGGCCGCGCAACTGGTGACTGCTGAGATTAAGAGTGTGGTCCAGGC
>CAYPMS010000029.1:0-20632 GCA_964411655.1 uncultured Fibrobacter sp. | reverse complement strand
CTGCGGAAAAGGCCGCGCAACTGGTGACTGCTGAGATTAAGAGTGTGGTCCAGGCTAAACAGCTGGAGAATCCGGATGCAAGGGTGGCTTTGGAGGATATGTCTGGTAATGCAAATTTGTTGGAGACAATATCTGAAAGTGGTGGCGGATGCTCAAGTTTTGATTCACCGCGATTTATTAGTGTTTATTGGGAACATGTCTTAGTTGATTTAGAGAAATTCATTTATTGCCAAACTGCCCCTACCTCAGATCATTTATTCTCTGGCAGAAGTCAATTGTTGTTATGGGAAAATGGAGGTGGACATTTATCTTTTTTAATGAATGAAAAAAAGAGACTCGAAAATTATTCTTCTGGTATTTGGAATGTATGGTCGAGATTCATTGGGAGAAAAGGTTTTTGTGTTGGAATGATGAGAAATCTTACAGCAACTATATATGATGGATATGCATTTGATAATAATTCTGGTGTTATTATTCCATTTGATGTGAAGACATTAACTGCTATTGGTGCTTACGTTTTGGGTGAATCATATTGTGTCGAAGTGCGAAAAATGGACCAGAAGCTAAATGTAACAAGTGGCACTCTCGTTAAAGTTCCCTTCGATCTTGACTACTGGACACAAGTCGCAAAAGAAAAATATCCCAACGGGCTTCCCAAGCCCTACACCAACGACCCAACCCAGTGGATCTTCCACGGCCATCCCTGCGGCTCAGTAATATGGGACGAAACTAAAAAATGGACTGCCCATGGTTCCCTGCGCACCGATGATACTGTCTTGCACATCGCAGTAGCGCGGCTGCTCGGTTACCGCTGGCCTGCAGAACTTGACACAAAAATGGAACTCGCCGATGAACAGCGGGAATGGGTTAACCGTTGTAACACACTGCTGCCATTTGCCGATGTGGACGGTATTGTCTGTATCCCATCAGTACGCGGTGAATCTTCTGCTGCAGATCGTCTGCTCAATCTGCTTGCAGCGGCTTACGGTGATTCCTGGTCAAATGATATTCTCTCACAGCTCTTAAAAAATGCCGACCATGCAGGAAAAACCCTTGAAGCCTGGCTGCGGGAGAAATTTTTCACCCAGCACTGTAAACTGTTTCAGCACCGCCCCTTTATCTGGCATATCTGGGATGGACTTCGCGATGGGTTTTCTGCACTGGTAAATTATCACAAACTGGACTATAAAAACCTCGAAACGCTTATCTACACCTATCTGGGTGACTGGATAAGCCGTCAGAAACAGGATGTCACCGATGGTGTTGACGGTGCCCAGGAACGTCTTGCCGCCGCAGAGGGACTTAAAAAGAAACTGGAGCTTATTCTTAACGGTGAAGCCCCCTACGATATATTTGTCCGCTGGAAACCACTGGAAAAACAGCCTGTCGGCTGGAATCCTGACCTCAATGACGGCGTACGGCTCAATATCCGCCCTTTCATGAGTGTCCCGGATGTGAGCAAAAAAGGTGCCGGTGTCCTGCGGGATAAACCAAATATCGACTGGAAAAAAGATCGCGGTAAAGATGTGGAATCGGCTCCGTGGTATAAATTGTTTAATGGCGACAGGATTAATGATCATCATTTGACTTTGAAAGAGAAACGCAGTGCCAGAGGTATGTAATGTTTGAAGTTAGCAGAAAATTAAAATGTAATACAATTAGTTAAAACGATTAAGTGCTTAATTAAATTGATTTTAAGGTAAATAACATTATTTTTGCACGATAACACAATATATGTTATCGTGCAAAAATAATGTTATCATAGGAATACCCTCATGCATCTTATAAAAGAATTTCAATTATACCTGCTTCAAAATCTCGGAATCACCATTGTATTTAAAAAATGGCACGGTGAAAAGGGACTACCCATCCTTTACCGGGATCTTTATGACTGTTATGAAACGGTTATTCTGAATACTACCTTTCTGGTAGTTGCAGCAAAGAACGATGATGTGCAGACACCGGCTGCCATTAAAAAACATCTGACAATTCTCCAGGAAAAGAGCGGTCTTGAACCTGTTTTCTTGTGTGCATCAATCGCCTCTTTTAACCGTAAGCGTTTAATTGAACATAAAATCTCATTTGTAATTCCAGGCAACCAGATGTACCTGCCCATAATGGGTATTGACCTCAGAGAGCATATCGCAAAGATCCGTTCTCCGGAAATTAAAACCCTCAGCCCTGCGGCACAATGTGTTATTCTGTTTTCACTCTATAGAATTGAAGACTCCGACTTGACAACATCTTTACTGGCTAAAGTTTCCGGGTATTCAATAATGACGTTGAAAAGAGCATTTGATGAAATACAGTCAGTTGCTCTTGGAGAAATATTTTTTGAAGGTCGTGAGCGTCTGTTACGACTTATAATAAACAGGAAAGACTTATGGAAAAAAGCGTTGAACTATTTACGATCACCAGTCACAAAGCGCTTTTTTACACCGCATTCTATTCCTGATGATGTTCGTTTACCGTATGCCGGCCTTTCAGCTCTTTCACATTACAGTATGCTGGCAGAACCACGAAACCGGGTACTTGCAATCAGCAGTACAGAGTGGAAAGAACTTAAAAATAAGGTGGAGTTTTTCGAAACAGATATATTTGGTGATGACACTCTGGAACTTGAAGTATGGTCATATTCACCTTACTTATTTGCTGATAAAGGTAATGTTGATCGAATTTCTCTCTATTTGAGTTTAAAAGACACTACTGACGAACGTATTGTATCAGCACTTGAAGAAATGATGGAGTTTTTTGAATGGTCAAGGGATTAGACAGATTTAAGAGTCTTTTTGCAAAATATACTGATCAATACATTTTAATTGGCGGGGCAGCCTGTGATATTGCAATGGAGTCAGCTGGCGCAGGTTTTCGAAGTACTAAAGACTTGGACATTGTTTTATGTGTTGAAGCAATTAATGAAGAATTCGTGGTATCTTTCTGGGACTTTATTAGAGAAGGTCAATATCATAACCAGCAGAAAAGCACAGGAAAGGAACTGTTTTACAGGTTTTATTCTCCAGTTGATGAAACATTTCCGTATATGCTGGAATTGTTTTCCAGAAAACCCGATGCTTTACGTTATTCTGGGGAGGCAAAATTAATGCCTTTTCCTGTCAGCGATGAAATTTCAAGTCTTTCTGCAATTCTGCTTGATGATGCTTATTACGGTTTTATTCATACTGGTAAAGTAGAGCAGGGGGGGAGTAATCATTGGTGCTGAGTATGTAATACCATTGAAAGTCCGTGCCTGGCTGGACTTGACGGAAAGAATAAACAATGGTGTATCAATTGATGAAAAAGATATTAAAAAACATAGAAATTGATGTTTTCCGGTTACTGCAGATACTATCACCAGATAATAAGATCACCACACCGGAATCTATTCTAAATGATGTTAATCGGTTTACTGAAGCGATGAAATCAGAGAATATAGCCCCTGTACAACTCGGGTATAAAAACAGAACAAAAGAAAATCTCATTTCTGAATTGAGTGCCTATTATGACATTGATGATTGATAGTTTAGTAAATTCAATACGTTCCTCTTCTGTGTATAATCCGGATATCCAAGTCGCTCCCGCATGTATTCTCTGGCCCGATAGAGAGCGCCAGTTTGAAGCTATCATTCCGGTTCTTCAGACAGCACTACCGGAGTTGCTGGTTCTTGGTGATTATGCACCGGAAAAACGTACCGGTCCGGCAATATGGCTTCGCTGTGTTATTGCAGGAATAATTAAAGAATGTGTGCTCCCGAAAGAATACACACCAATAATCTATATGCCTGGTGTGAGCCGTCATGATTTACGGGTGAGCGAAAATTACCCTCCGGAACATCTCAGTCCGCTTGTCGAACTGCAGTTCAGAGGGGCTTACTGGTCGCAGATAAATGCTAAAGACTGGACAATTCTGGCATTTTTGAAATCCGGGCTGGGTGGTCTTGGGCTTGACGTTGCCCAGGATAACGATACGAAAAATGCGATGCAGCTGGCGCTATTCCGGCTTATTGATGAAGATGTCGAGCTGTTGAAAGGAAAACGCCTCGACAGGGATTATTTCAACACTCTGCTTACCGGAGGTGATATAGTAAGGGATCTGCTTCAATGGTTGGATAATAGTGATAAATTCCGATCAGCTCGAAACGAACTTGAATGGAATGCATTTGTTGATGTTTGCAAATCTCAGCTCGCCTTTGATCCTCAGAAAGATGGTGTACTGGCCGGTGCTGCAAAACTGGCAGGTAATCAGGGACCATGGCATGCGGTCTGGGAAAGGTTCTGTGAAGCGCCTAAAAGATATTACAATATACCATCACAGATCAGGAAATGTAAAACACCGGTTTTCGATTCTGGCTCTGATGAAAAAAACGCCGGTGGATGGCCGCAATGGAATGAAGATCAGGAAAAGAATCTTAGAAACGAACTGGTTTCTTTAATAAAACTTCCTTCGCATGAAGCAAGAAATAGAATAATTGAGTTGGAAAAAAAACATCATGGCAGGCGCTCTCTGGTATGGGCAGAACTGGGCGAAGCACCACTTGCCTGTGCACTGAAACACCTTGCAATTATTGCTGAATATACAAAAAACAGCCTCGCATCAGGCTCAATTGATGACCTGGTCACCGGATACAGCTCATTTGGATGGAAGATTGACAATAGTGTAATTTGTGCGCTTGCCGGCATTGAAAACCAACCTGATTTTGAAGCCGTAAGTACTGCAATTCGCTCTTTGTATATGCCATGGATTGAAGATTCAGCGCGTTATCTGCAGAATTGTATTGACAAAACCAATTATCCCGGTGGTAATTATAAAACGCTAAAACCATTTATTTCCAGTGATGGTGACTGTTTTCTGTTTATCGATGGGCTTCGGTTTGATATTGCAAAACGACTCGCAGAATTGCTGACAAATGCAGGATATTCTGTCTCAGAGGAGATCACCTGGTCGGCATTACCCAGTCTGACATCCACAGGCAAGGCTGCTGTTACACCGGTACGTGATAAAATTCAGGGGAAAGAGGAAAATACCGATTTCGAACCTGTTGTAGCAGAAACGGGTCAATCACTGAAAGGTGGTTACCACCTTAAGAAATTGTTAACAGATGCAAAATGGACAGTTCTTGAACGTTCATCAGATGGAGATGGACAGGGCAGGGCATGGTGTGAATTTGGTGACATCGACCATGAAGGGCATGATCGTGGTTGGAAATTATCTAAACACCTTGATACACTGCTTCTCGAGATAAAAAACCGGATTACTGCTTTATTTGCTGCTGGCTGGAAACGAATCAGGGTAGTAACCGATCATGGATGGCTTCTTATGCCCGGAGGGCTGCCAAAGATTGATTTGTCAGCCAGCCTTGTAGAAAACAAATGGGGACGTTGTGCATCACTGAAATCAGGTGCATCAACCAGGGAACGGCTCTATCCCTGGTTCTGGAACCCTGAATATTACTTTGCATTGGCAGATGGAATCAGTTGCTTTAAAATGGGTGAAGAGTACGCACACGGTGGATTGAGTCTTCAGGAATGTGTAACGCTTCAACTGACTGTAAATAATAATGTCAAGGGTTCTGATGTTATTTCAGTAGAAATTACCGATATTGTCTGGAAAGGTTTACGATGCACCATTGTTACAGATGGTAATTTTACCGGGTTGGCATGTGATATCCGTTTACAGGCTGGTGACCCGTCAACCAGTGCCGTTGTTAATATAAAACCGCTCAAAGATAATGGTACTGTATCGGTTGTTATTGAAAATGAGGATCTTGAGGGACGTACTGCCGTGGTGGTATTACTTGATACAAATGGATCGCCGGCAGCACAGGCTGAAACTGTAATCGGTGGAGGAAATAGATGATAGAGATGGATGTAATCGATAAAAAGGCTGTATCGGTACTGGATGGCTACCTGGTTCGAAAAGATCTGGTACGAACATTCAGCCGGCAGTTTCCAGTACCCACCTATGTTGTGGAGTTCCTGCTTGGGCGTTACTGTGCCAGCACCGATCAGAATGAGATCGATGAGGGGTTGGAGATCGTAGAGCGGCAGCTGAAGGCAAAAACGGTCAAGGCTGGAGAAGAAGAACTGTTCAAAGCCCGCGCCAGGGAAAACGGTGAAGTAAAAATCATCGATCTTATTACTGCACGTCTTGATGCAAAAACCGATTCTTATATCGCAACGCTCCCCAGTTTGCGGCTGGCAGATGTGCGCATAAGTCCCGAACTGGTAAACCAGCATGAACGGATGCTCACCGGAGGCTTTTATGCTGAAATAAGCCTCAATTATGATTCTGCAATTGCACTGGAAAGTAAAGGAAGACCGTTTGGAATAGAATCATTACGGGAAATACAGCTGTCTAAAAGAGATGTTCTTGACGCCCTTGCTGAAGCCAGAAAAGCATTTACGACTGCAGAGTGGAAATCTTTTCTGCTGCGGTCAATTGGTGTTGAGCCTGAAGGATTGTCAGAGCGACAGCGAGACGCTTTTATTCTGCGTATGGTTCCATTTGTGGAACGTAATTTCAACCTTGTCGAACTTGGTCCCAGGGGCACAGGTAAAAGTCACTTGTTTCAGCAGGTCTCTCCCTATGCTCATCTTATTTCCGGTGGAAAAGCAACTGTCGCCAGAATGTTTGTCAACAACTCAACCGGACAGCGCGGTCTTGTATGCCAATATGACGTCATTTGTTTTGATGAAGTATCCGGTATCTCTTTCGATCAGAAAGACGGTGTAAACATAATGAAGGGATACATGGAGTCCGGAGAATTCAGTCGTGGAAAAGAGAGTATCCGGGCAGATGGCAGTATTGTTATGGTCGGTAACTTCGATGTCGATGTAGAACATCAGCAGCGGATAGGGCACCTGTTTGGTCCGATGCCTCCCGAGATGAGAGATGATACTGCATTTATGGATAGAATACATGCTTTCTTACCTGGATGGGATATTCCGAAAATCAGTAAAGAGCTTTTAACAAACCACTTCGGCCTGGTCAGTGATTTTCTTTCTGAATGCTGGAGTCAGTTGCGAAGTCAGAGTCGGGTGAGTGTTCTTCTAAACCGGGTATTTTTTGGAGGTGCACTTTCTGGACGCGATACTAATGCAGTCAATAAAACGGTAAGTGGTTTACTGAAATTATTATACCCTGCCGGTTCCAATAATATTCCGGATGAAGATATCGAATGGGCTGTTCACATGGCAATGGAATCAAGGCGGCGGGTAAAGGAACAGCAGAAACGGATCGGTGCAGCAGAATTCCGTAATACTCATTTCAGTTATGTAATGGGTAAAGATGGTGTTGAGAAATTTGTTTCCACACCAGAACTGCAAAGTGAAAACAGCATCGCCAGTGATCCGTTGGAACCGGGGCAGGTCTGGACGATCTCTCCCGGAGGCGGAGAAGAAAATCCTGGACTTTACCGTATAGAAGTGAATGAAGGGCCTGGATCAGGAGTAAATATTCTTAATAAACCGGTTCCGCCAACATTCAGAGAGAGTATAGGATATGCGGAACAGAATCTGTATGCCCGTTCAGTGCAACTGGTTGGAGATAAAGATCCCCGCCACCATGAATTTACCGTACAGTTGCGGGCATTTGATGCATCAAAATCAGGCTCAAAACTTGGAATGGCTTCTTTAGTTGCCTTATGTACATCACTTTTAAAAAAGAGCGTAAAGGGTGGTCTGGTGATAGTAGGGGAAATCAATCTTGGCGGTTCAATTGAACCTGTTCATAACCCTGTTTCAATAGCTGAAATTGCGGTTGAGAAGGGTGCAACGACTTTGCTGATGCCGGTCTCATGTCGTAAGCAGCTTTTTGATCTGTCAGATGATATGGCAACTAAAATTGATATTCAGTTTTATTCGGATGCCAGGGATGCACTGTGGAAGGCGATGGTGGAGTAATAATGCTTTCAGAAAATCTTGTTCCCAAAGCAGCAAGGCGTTTTAAGCATACAAAAAATTTCCAAACACAATCGTCATATCCTCTTGCTATCAGCTCTTGAATTGACAGGACACGTTTTGTCAAAGACAATCGAGATTTACACCCATGTTGCAGCTCACAAAATTGTTGCTATAGGAAGCCAGACCGTATGATTTTAAAGCAAGGCTGATAGCTCTGTTCGAGATCAGACTGCAATTTGTAACCGAATGATATTAAAGGAGTTAAAGTGCAGCTCCAATTTATGGATATATATTTTTATGATTTGTGTTTACATTTTGTGAAAAAGAAAAATTCACAGCAGTTTTACCCAGCAAGCATAAGTTACCACATAAGTATCAAAAATTCAAGGATTACCTTCAAGAAAACCGTTTTATCCAAAAAAACATGAAAACAGCGTGTAAGGTTAATTTTTTAATATTCAGCATTATTTTTTTGACAATGAATTATAAACAGCCTCAAGTTACCAAGCCGCCCTTTTAGAAGACTTGTGGGATAAAATAGTTCCAAGCTGTAGTGCAGCTTGGAAAGAGTTAGTGTCCATATCTGCCTGTGCGGAAAGAAAGACCCGCGCGGAACAGGAAAAAAGAAAGATTAACTGAAGATAATTATCAAGAAAAAGAAACAAAAGGTTTCAGGAAAAAAAATTTAAATTTGAAGACTAAGACAAAATATAATTTAAACAAATAAAAAACAGAAAATTCTCAAAGAATCAAAAATAAAACAGAAAAAGTAGCTATTAAGAAGGAATTATGTTAAAGATGAACTCCGAAGTTAATTCGGGGTGAACTTTAGTGAATCCCATTAGATACTGTTGATTAATGGAATTCCGCCCCAGTAACTGGCGATGAGCGCTTTCACCCGCTCTTATTTTCCGCGGCCATTGTTCGAGTCTTTCGAGTTTTTGGCCGCTCCGCGGGTGAAAGTGCGAATGTAGAAGCCAGTGCGGGGCTCCCAGGCGTTCTTTGCCTACTTTCTGTCGCCGGACAGAAAGTAGGTCGTCGAAGACATCCTGAGTATTAAAAGAAATAACAGGAAATCAATTTGATATTATGAGTAATATAAGAGAATAAAGATGAAGAGATTAGGAGCGCGCGAGAAAACAGGAGCACAGCCAGACACGGGCAAACAACAGCGTCAAGCCACAATGTAGCTGTAAAGCACTGATTACAGTGCATTACAGTTACACTGCGGCTATGCCGCGGGCCGTTGTTTTCCATATCTGTCTGTGCGGAAATAGGACGCGCGTGGAACTGGGAAAATAAGAAATAAAAATTGATTGAAGAAAATTATTCAGAGTAAAAGACAGTCATAATTACTCGGAAAAGTTTTGAAAAAGAAAGTATGATAAAGGCAAAATAGAATTAATCGTATAAAAAAATTGGAGTTATAAGCATATTAAAAGTGTTCTGGAAAACTTTAAAAAAAATCTATGTAAGGGTGAACGTTAGTGAGCCCTGTTAGATACAGTTTGATAATGGGCTTGCGCTCCAGTCACTGGCGATGAGCGCTTCCGCCTGCTCTTATTTCCGCGGCCAATGTTTGAGTCTTCGAGTTTTTGGCCGCTCCGCAGGTGGAAGTGCGAATAGAAAGCCAGTGTGGGGCTCCCAGGGCGTTCTTTCCCCCCTTTCTTTGGCCCAGGAAAGAAAGGACATGATTTTATAATATCAAGGCCCGGAGGCCAAATACCTTGCCATTAAGAATCAAATGAAAAAGAGGGCCATCGGAGACATCCGGAAAAAAGAGATTGAAGGAAATCATTTTAAGTTTTTATCAAAATAGAAGTAAGAGAATAGGAGACGATCAGAAATTATTTTTAGGATAAAAAAGGGAGTCGTCCCTGGCATAAAAAAAGCCATCCTGACTTGCTCTGGAATAAAACGGATAACAGATAATAAGGAGCGCGTGGGAGACCAGAGCACGAGCACCAGAAAAAGGATAAACGGCAGGCCAAAGCCACAATGCAGACATTAAGCAATGAGTACAGAGTGCATTACGGTCGCACTGCGGCCATTGGCCGACCAGTTAATGGCAATGCTTATGCCATAAAGAGCGGCCGGAGGAAGCACATATCGTGTGCACACGATAATATTAAGGATAGAAAAATGCCAAGAAATATCAAGACCGTTTTCTTGCTGACCTCCTTTTTAGATAAGGCAAGATGGCACTCTGTTGATAACTATAACCTTATCAACTTTTTTTCAAACAGACTTACTGCCGATGAAAAGTTACTAACTCATTGGATTTGTTATATCACTGATAGGCAAATGGGATTTGAACGTATTTGGGACGTTGCCGGATTCATTTTTTCTGAAATAGTAAGTTCAATTCGCAGTAAGAAAGATATTTCTAAATTGAATCCCAATAACCCCTGCGAATCATTCTTCATCAGAACGAATGATTTCGAAAAGCATATCGGGAATCAGAACTATTGTCCAACCAATACAGATGGCTACGTATTTGTCGGGAAACAAAAGGTTGCCGGCAACGAAACACTTTCCTATTATGGTTTTAGTCCAGACGAATATGCTTTCTTTTCATCGCGATATTACCCATCAGATTATCGTTCAATCCTATTCACCTTCATTTTACTCGGTGAATTCCAGTTAAGTTTGACGAAATATATGATTTATATTCTCAATAAAAATGTTGAAAAACCTGACATCGTCAAAAGGCTCTTGTATTCTTTGTTTTTGCTGACATACTTTGAGATTGGACAACCGTCAAAAGAAAATATAGATTTTAAAAAGTGGTATAACGAAGGCATTCAACGTAAGGACAAGATTCTTAAACTTATTGACAAAAAAGATGAATTTGAAGCCTCCTATGCTGACTTCTGTAAGGCACAGATATTCAAGCAAAAGAGAGCTTGGTGTTCTCTCCGTGATTTCTTTAAGTCCCCAGAGTTTAGTTCTTTCTTTTTCGCTGCCCTAAGAGAGAACGGTTTCAATAATATTGCACTATTGCAAAATCCCGCTTTATTGAAACAAATTGAATTACCTGGTGACGTATGGAATAACAACTCGACCTTCAGAAAGTGCATGCTTTCTGGTACACGGTATGAGCAATCAAATAGCTCTTTCAATATATTATTAAGAAATATTTTTAATTCGGAAAATATTACAGAAGGATACCCTGAACAATTCGATGTTACTTTCGATTTTGCCCCAAGAATGTGCGACAAATGGAACTGCGATCTATGCATTTATGGAAAAGATATAGGGTATGGAAAAGATCTTATAAAAATATGTGTCAAAGACAGCAACAAGTTCTGTCCTGTTGTTCTGGCTTCCTGTGGCTATAAGGTTCAATGTAATCCCAATGATTGCTTATTGAGTGAAATGAAATATGTTTGACTTATATAAAGAAGACCCTGTGCGAAAGATCGGCTGCGGAAAAATGGCGCAAATACATGCCACCAACACACGCATGTCGGGAAGTCAAAGCCATGCTCCAAATTGCCGCAGCACTGGCGATACAAAACCGCTCGTCATGTCGCCTGCTTCGGCAGGCTTGGTACAATTCGCTTCATCGAGTGGTTTTAAATTATTGGCGGCAATTTAGGCGATAAGTGGAACGTTAGACGGCAACAGGCAAATCTCATTTTTAAAAAAGAAACTGCCGCAGGAAGAAGGGTATAACATGATAAAGAAAGTTCTTTTAGCTTTAATAATTACAAATTTATTATCTTGTACAGCAACAAGATATTTCCTTGTTTCACATGAAAAAATAAAACAGGATATTTCGACTTATGGTTCGCTACCAGTAAAAAGATATTTAATTGAGTTATTTTAACGCTAAGAATAATTGAGGCATATGTCTTTTCCATATTTAATATGGGAAAAATAATTTATACCTGTGTTGCCAAAAGTATTGTACCTTCTAATAAATAGAAATACCATAAAAAATTATTTGTCATGCTCCTTCCTGATAAAAAAATTATATCCAGAAAAGTCTGAAACATAGACTTTTCTGGATTTTCTTTACGAGCAATGTTTGTCTTTATGCTTTCCAGACTTGCTTTCTGTATAATGATGTAGATAAGAAAGCAATTAAACCTGAACCCAAAAGAGACAATGTTGACGCTTCGGGAACAGATGCACTGCCGTTCACGGCAGTAAAGGTAAGTTCATTTCCGTATGAATTGATTAAAAACACATTATCCAGGGAAAGTAAGCTTGTTCCGAAGCTTAACGTATTAAACGTTACAGTCCCAAGCTTGAAATCATTTGATTGAAAAGCAAACTCTTCTGGTTCGAGCAATGATAAAATTGATAAACTCAGTTTTCCCGGACTAATCAGTCCGCTTCCAAAATCAAATGCATCTCCGGCCGTCAGACTGCCTAAATTATCAGAAAGCGAAAAGTCATTAAATTGTAATATTGTAGGATCATAAAGCAGATCCAATGAAAAGCCTCCCAAGTCCTCGTTATCATCCAATTCTGAAAGCATGATATCTATATTTATCATATCACCCAGTGTTGCTTCAAATGATGAACTTAAACTTATAGTAGTAGATAGAGCCTGAGTTACAAGTAAAGAAATGGTTAAAAAAGCACAATTTATTATTCTATTATGAAATAGAAAGACCATATTTTGCTCCTTTTTATTTTAGTTAAAAAATTAATTTGATTTTATAAGGACAAGTTTGCGTGCATCCATAATTGTTATTTTTCCATCATTGTCAAGATCTGCCAAAGGATTTATCTCTGCAGGTTTGTTTTTCAATGATTTAATTACCTCTATATCCGATTCATCGATTATCCCATCACCATTCAGATCTCCATCACTGCTTTTTCCAATGGCGAATTCTCCACCATGGTTAAGAACAGCCCAGACGACTCGACTTGATGGGTCAATACCGTAAGTTCCTGGAGTGTAAGATGTTTTATATGGACCTATAACAAATTTTGGTGAGCTTTCGAAATTGCAATTTACGGCATTAATCCAGTTGCCAGAATCATCTTTTGTCATTAGAACCAGTGGACCTGAAATTCCAGATCCGTAAGACATAGATAATGTATATACATCACTTTCTTTACTCCCAATACTGTTCTCCATACCCCAGAGTGTTAAAATATCACTTTGAACGGCATCATTACATTCTGCTTTGCTTTTCCATCCTGTATTTATTTCCTGAACTGTCAATCTTCCGTCATAAATTATCGATGAAATATTATTAGTTCCATTAACAATTGAAGCAACAGTCTCCAGTGAACCAGGTATTCTGCAGGTATCTTTTACTATGGTTAATGTCTGTTCCGGGTGAATTACGAATCTTTTTCCTGCAAGACTGTAACCGAATATTTCCCTTTTTATAAATTGAAGATTTTTAGGTGTTGTTGTGAGATCGCAAGAGACTCCTGCTCCCCATGTTCCACCACAACCATTAAGAGAAGAATAATATTCAACTGTTACATTAGGGCCATCAACTGTAAAAATGTAATATCCAATTGTATACAGTTCCTGTGCCAGTGGAAGTTCGGTCCGGCTGTATGGATATCTTGACGGTGTGTAAAACTTATAACTGTTTGAGGCTCCAATCAGTTGATTAACAGTGTAATTACCATCCGGACTTGTAATGATCGATCGGTGATGTATGTGATCATGGCCACTAATGTAGTAACGAACGTTATTGGTTTGTAGGCTTTTAATAAAAATATTTTGAGCTGGAAGATTGGAATTAGGACTTGAACCAAACAGAACATCCATATGGTTTTGACCAACCAAGTTCTTGTGACCAAGAACAAATGCATGAGTATTAGGATTTCTGTTTGATAAAGTTGTATCTATCCATCCCAACTGATCAACAACATTATTGTTTGTATTGCCTGAATTATTTTTTCGAGTAAACTGATCTATCAAAACAAAACGAACATTGTTATAATCAAATGAATAACTCAAACATTCCAGTTCATATGAAGCGGAATTGAAATTAGTAGCACCGAAAGTATTTGTATATCCGCAAGTCTGAGGAAAAACAGTTGAAAAGTAGTTTGCAGCATTTGAACCAGGTTCATGATTTCCACGAAGCGGAAAAAATCCTATACCTGCATCGAAAAGCTCCTGAGCCAATTCTGCCCGAGTATCGAATGCAGCAGAGCTGTAAACATCGACTAAATCACCTACCTGTAATACAATCTTTACACCATGTCTAATAAATTCGGCATTAATCTGCCTTATAATTCCTGCAGCAACTGTATTTGGATTCTCTCCATCCAGATTTCCTTTCCATTGCGTGTCACCCATAATTCCAAACTTCCATGGTTCAGCCGATACCTGCGTTGCATTAAAAAGCATAGTTGCAATACATGCACCCGCAGCCATGAACTTCAATTTTTTTACCATAGTACCAACTCCTTTTTAAAAGTGTGTCTGTCAGTATTCAATTGATATTTGCATTAATAATGCTTAAATCATGTAAATAAAATCCATGAAAACTGTTAGGATGGGATTAAAGTTAAATATGATTAATATGTTAAAGACAATTACGACAGCTGCGATGTAAATCCATTTTTATTAGACTTCTGAACTACACAATCTTGTTTAATAGCAGGCTAACATAAAACCTATCAATTTCTAACATAGAGACATGATATTAAGAACGGCGATATTTTGGCACATTATTAAAAATAAACATGGCACACTCTTTTTTAAAAAAACTGGACGACAGCACATCGAAAGGCTATAGCCTCCTTATCACACTATGTTTTTGTGGTTCTTTTTTTCTTATTAATTCATTTATATCAGAACTTCTTTTCCCTGATAAGGAGTTGTCAATCCTTACAGCCATGTTATCATCATTCTTTTTTGGATTGCCAATTATTTACAATGCAATAAAGGATGTATTCACCGGGAGAATGGAGATGAATGAACTGGCGGCTTTGAGTTTTTCTGCCTCTTTTTTTACAAACCAATATCGAACAGCTTCGATAATTGCACTTTTTATGATAGTATCTCACCTGATTGAATACAGATCTAAATTGAAAGCAAGTAAAAACATAGAGGAATTAATGCGGCTTTCTCCTGAAACAGCAAGTGTTTTGACAGATGGAGTATACGTAAATCGAAGCACCACGTCATTAAAAAAGAACGATACAGTACAGGTTCTTCCGGGATACAAAATACCAGGAGATGGAATCGTAATTAATGGGTACAGTACTGTTGATGAGTCAGCCATTACCGGAGAATCAAATCCTGTAGAAAAAAGATCTAACAGTTCTGTTTACGGTGGTACAATCAACATTTCCGGAAGGCTTGTGATCAGAATTACCAAAGAATCTTCTGAATCCTTTATATCAAAAATAAAGGATCTGATTGATCAGGCAGAAAAAAGTCGTACACCAATTATGAGAATAATCAATAAATATGCTGTATGGTATACACCAGTAGTTCTTATGTTAACTTTTATTTTACTGTTTATTACAAAAGATATTAACCGGGCGATTTCGGTTCTGATTGTAGCATGCCCATGTACAGTTCTCCTTTCTGCGCCTACAGCTGTCGTGGCAGCTTTGAGTGCCGCTACAAGACTCGGTATACTATTTAGAAATATTTCATCACTCGAAATCATCAAGAAAGTCGACACTGTAATATTTGATAAAACAGGAACATTGACTCATGGTTGTTTCAATATTGTATCTGTTAAATCTGTTAACGGCATGAATGCTGATCAGATTTTATTTTATGTTGGTTCAGTAGAACAATACTCCACTCATCCTCTTGCCAAATCGATTATTAACTATTGCAAAAAAAGAGATATTGTCATTACGCATTCGGACGATTTTATTGAAACAGCAGGAATGGGAGTATCCGGGGTTGTCGATGGTAAAACTGTATATGCTGGAAGAAAAGAATGGATAGAATCAGTATGTGGAATAATTATCGACAATAATTATTCAAAAAATGTCATTGGCACTTTTATTTATATCGTGATTGACAAAAGGTTAAGTGGGATTATATATCTTGCAGATTCTTTAAAAAAAGAAGTCTTTACTACAATCAGATCTTTAAAACAAAACAAGGTTGATAATATTATCATGCTTACAGGAGATAAAAAAGAAATTGCCGGTAAAATTGCAGATGAAATAGGATGTTCTTTTGAAGCAGAATTATTGCCGCATCAGAAAATGGATTATATCAGAAAAGCACAGAAAAATGGTAGAACGGTTGCAATGGTTGGAGACGGAATAAATGATGCTCCTGCGTTGTCATCATGTGATCTGTCGATAGCAATGGGTTGTTCAGGAAGCGATATTGCGATTTATTCAGCATCGATAATACTTATGAACGACAATCTTGACAGAATCCCTTTCCTATTCAAACTTTCACATAAAACAATAAAAATTATGAATCAGAACATAATTTTCAGCATATCATTTATAATTTTTACATTCATTTTGAGTATTTTCGGATTCTTAAACCCTGTAATTGCATCGATTCTGCATTCATTCAGTACGGTAGTAATCATATACAATTCTGCTAGACTATTGAAATCAGGTGATGAATTAGCATGAAAAATTTGAAAAAACTGAAGTTGAAATATTGTTTTTCAGGAATTATTATCCATTTACTAACTTCAGTGATTCTGACAATTGTATACAAAAAATTTGATAACGGTTTAATTATTCACGCGGTAATACATTCATCGGCTGCCTTACCTTTATGGATCTATCTTACTTTTTCCAATTATTCTTTTGTAACAATTAACAATCGATTAAGCAGGATAACTTCTTTTTTAAAACATTCCGGAGCAGTAATTTCAGTTCTTCTTTCAATGGTAATACTTGCACAAAGCCCAATAATAGTAATTTTAAAAAATACTGAAAGTAATACTTTATCATCCGGCACAACATCCTTAATCACTTTTTCAATACTTTCAATATCAATATTATTTATTACAATATATTATGTAAAGCTTTCGACCCATCCTGAATTTACCAGTTTAAGAAGTGGCTCCCATTACATGTTATCATTAAACATCGTTTTGTGGCTTCTTCTATCAGATTCAATATTCAATTATTTTAATTTTATTTCTATTACACAATATGTAGAATATTCATTTATATTTTTTAATACTGTATTGGCAACTGAAATACTGATTCAGGTATTGCTATTAATCATAAAGCCTGAATCTACTGGTCACAATTCATTACCGATATTTCATTCAAGAATTCTACAGATATTGTGTAATCCTGTAAATGTCCGTACCATAATAAGAAACTTTCTTATAGAAATATTTGGATTTGATATATCTTCCGTAGCATTGGTCTCTCTGGTTAAAAGGGTAATATTTCCAGGAATATTACTTTCTCTTTTATACAACATTCTTTTAAGCTGCATCGTGATAATTCAACCTGGTGAGGATGCGATAATAAGTTATTTTGGAAAAGTCAAAACAACCGGATTACATTCAGGTGTACACATAAAAGCACCATATCCTGCAGGAAAAGTAATAAAATATGATAAGGAGATAATCCGCAGGATTCATGTTGGATCACATCAATCTCAGACACCTGATGGAGAAGTATTCAAAAAAGACGCTCCACTGCTCTGGACAAATATTCAAAGTTATAATAACGAAGAAATGCTTTTAATTTCATCACCTAAGCAACTCGTTCAAAACGCCAGAGAAAGCGGTGGAAAAATTGACATAACAAATAATAAAACTCCATCGGTTTCACTTGCAGGAGCAGATATTGTTGTAGATTATAAAGTATTAGATTTTTTAAAATTCTCCTTTTATAATGTTGATCCTGAAAAACACCTTAAGATTATATCTCAATCAGAAGTCACAAGGGCAGTATTGAAGTTTGACATTGACTCACTTCTTTCCGATGCCCGCTCTGGATTGATTAGTCTGCTAAAAAACAGAATTCAATCCAAATGTGACAGTGCTGAACTGGGAATACAAATAATTAGTATAGGGATAAGTGCTGTTCATCCGCCGACCGAAATTGCAGATGTTTTTGAGGAAAATGTATCTGCACTTCAGGACAGAGAGACAAAAATACAGCAAGCTATGCAAAGCGCCTTAAGAATTCAGATCGAAACCGCCGGATCAGCAGATGCTTATACCCGACTTGTTGAACAGATTGAAAATGAAGAAAATATGTCAACGGTAAAAAATGTAAAATCAGAACAGATGATATTAAATTGTGGTGGCAAAGTTTCGAAAATAATGTCTGACGCATTAGCATATCGTTGGAGTAAAGAATATATTGAGAGAGGGAAATCTGATAAGTTTATACAAGAACAGTCACTATATAAGTCAGCCGGTAATGTTTACAGTTATCATAGATATCTCTCTATTCTTGAAGATGCTCTTTCAATAAAAAAGAAAATTGTAATTTCAGATACACTTAATAATTTAATAGCAGATATGTACTCTGGAGCAAGTCGAATTCATTATACCAATGATTGATAATATCTGTTCCAATCATCTGAAGTATTGCATTTAAATTTTCTTCTCAGGAGTTATTAAATGTCTTTTAAAAGGGTTGTCCCAATTGCAACAACTATTTCCCTTACAATAATTTTAACAGCATTAATGACTACATATATAGTTAATTTCAATGAAGCGGTTATAATAACCACATTTGGAGCAGCCAATGAAAAATCATTGAAAAATGTAACTGGAAACCAGTCAGGTTTATTTTTCAAACTTCCATGGCCGATACAAAATGTAATCAGGTTTGATAAAAGGATTGCTATCTTGGAAGATCGTCTCGATCAGCAGGAAACAAAGGATAAGCAGGTTGTCATCCTTAAAGCTTTTCTCACATGGCGTATAGTTGAACCACTAAAATTTTACAGAATGTTTCGGAATTCCAATCGTGCAGAAGCATTTCTTCTTGAAAGGCTTAGATCTTCAAAAGCAGTAGTTGGAGGTTTTACATTTGATGAACTGACCAACTCTGATCCCAATAAGGTACGAATTGAACAAGTAAGTGATTCTTTTTTGCATAGAATTCGAAGTGATATAAGAAGCCAGGAAACTGGTCTGGAGGTACTTTCTGTTGGTATAAACAGGATATTACTCCCTGAGAATATCGTCAAATCTGTTTTTTCAAGAATGAAACAGACAAGACAACGTCAGGCTCAGAATGCACGATCTGAAGGGAACGCAATAGCGCAGAGTATCATTGCAAAAACTGAAAGTGACAAAAAGAGAATTCTATCATTTACAGAAAGAATAGCTCAAAGATTACGGGCAGAAGGAGATTCTGCCGCATCTCTCTACTACAGAGAATATTCAAAGAATCCGGAATTCGCTATTTTTTTAAGGAAACTTGAAGCATTTAAACAAAGCTTGAAAGAGAACACTACTTTTATTCTTGATACGAAATCTGAACCATTTGATCTTCTTAACAATTCAAAATAAGATCAGTATGTATATTTCCAGGTTATGATTATGACTATTGCAGAAAAAGTTACTGACAATAAATATCCTAAAGAAGATTATAAAACGGATAATGAGGCTTCAGATAGATGCCTCGAAAAAGAATCTCTTATATTTGTTGCTAAAACAGGATATCAATTGTTGCGCATTGCTTTTATTTTTCTGCTTATAATATTTCTTATTGGTAACAGCTACTGGATTCCTGAAGGATACATTGCGATTCAGACACGTTTTGGATCATTTGTTGAAAATAATGATGAAATTGTTAAGGGACCTGGGGGCCCGTATTTTGCGTTGCCATATCCTATTGATAAAGTTATTAAAGTTCCAACATCCATTCAAACTATATCCATCAATGATGCATTCATTACAGAGATGAATCAGAAAGTAAATAAAACCACTGTTTCTCAAAATACAATAAATTCTAATGTCACTGGCTTATTAATTACAGGAGATAAAAACCTTGTACAGGGAACATGGGAAATCAACTACAGAATTGAATACTCTCCTGAAAAGAATAAGAGTTTAGTTAAATTAGAGTCGTTTGTCAAAAATACAGGGACAATGGATAATGCAAACCGCATAATTAAGAAAATATCAGAACAAGCAATTATAAAGGTTGTGGCTGGAACAACAGTATCAGATTTTGTTACCGGGCGAATTAACCTCAATCTTATTAGTGAATTGATACAAAAAATGGCAGATTCGCTGCATTCAGGAATTACAGTTATGAACGTTTCAGCGTCTCACTATGGCCCGCCTTCTATTCTGGTAAATGATTTTCAGGCTGCAAATCAGGCTGAAAGTGAAAAAGCACTTCAGATTGAAAATGCAATTCGTTACAGGATGACGACTCTCAGTGAAGCAGCCGGTGAGAATTGGGAAGAACTTTTAAATGCTATCGATAATTACCAATCGTCAAAACCATCTTATTCTGAATGCAAAACAGATTCATCAATGCTTAATAAAGTTAATGAGATTCTTTTTTCAGGCCGGATAGGAGGGATTGTCGCGTTACAAATAGATAGTGCCAGAATTGACAAGACCAGGATAATCGAAAAATCGCGTTCTTTTGAATCTCAATTCAAAAAGCTGCTTCCTGCATACCGTCTTGATCCACGGATTGTTAAAAATCAGCTTTTTCAGGATGTAATGCTTGAGGTATTAAGTGGTCCACTAGTTAAGGTAAGGTGGCTTCCTTCCGGAGCCAGACTTTACATGTCTGATTTAAAAAATGAAGATTAGACGCCGTCCCGAAATTGGTGGCAAAGAAAAGACTTGCTATCTAAATAAAA
>CAYPMS010000028.1:0-39937 GCA_964411655.1 uncultured Fibrobacter sp. | reverse complement strand
AACTTCACCTGCTAACCACCAAACCGGTTCTTTACGTGGCAAATGTAGATGAGAACGGAGTAATTGAAGATAATGATGCTGTGAAAACTGTGCGCAAAATCGCAGAAGAAGAATGTGCTGGTTGCATTAAGATATGTGGTAAACTGGAATCAGAAATTGCCATGCTTGCTGAAGAAGAGCGTATAGCATTTCTGACAGAGCTTGGATATAAAGAACCTGGATTAGCGGTGTTGACCAGAGCTGCCTATTCACTTCTGGGACTGGAGACCTATTTTACAGCAGGTAAAACTGAAAACCGTGCCTGGACTATTCCGAAAGGATGCAAAGCTCCGCAGGCGGCTGGAGTAATCCACTCTGACTTTGAAAAAGGGTTTATCCGTGCAGATGTTTACACTTTAAACGATCTGGAAACTTATAAATCGGAAGTAGCCCTTCGCGCAGCAGGGAAAATCCGTTCTGAAGGGCGGGATTATATTGTTCAGGATGGAGATATCATGTTTTTTAAATTTAATGTGTAAAAAACAGTATTATAATTCCGTATGCTGCGCGTTGGCCTGCATACGGGGAAATATAGTGAATATCGAAGTGAGGAAAAAGGAAAAGCAGAATATCGAGTAAAGTAAGTTCTTGAGGTTTCTAAAGCACGTTCAAAGAAAATTCATAAACCCCTTTAACCATGCATTTTTTACAATTCCAGCCTGCCAATTGAGCCGATTAAATTTCCAATTCAGCCGGCAAAAAATCAAAATCAGCAGTCCTCATTTAATAAAAGGGGCGAAAAAACTATAGTTCCTTTTCAGTTTCCTTCGCTTTACCAGATTTATTACACTGCATTTATGGCATTATCGATCTCCGCTATCAGGTCATCAGTATTCTCCAGACCTACTGACATCCTGATAAAATCATCATAAATACCGGACTTTTCCCTTTCTGCAGCGGTCATATTTCTGTGAGTTGTACTGGCAGGATGAATAACCAGAGTTTTAGTGTCCCCGATGTTCGTGGTGTGAGTCAACAGCCTGATATTATTTATAAATTTTTTACATTCCACATATCCGCCTTTAAGTCCGAAGCCGATCATGGCACCGAAATGGCCTCCCAGATACTTCAATGCATTTTTGTGGCTTTTATGGTTTTCCAATCCAGGGTAACAGACCCAGCCCACCGATGGATGATTGTTTAGGAATGTGGCGATTTTCATGGCATTAGTGCAATGCCGTTCCATTCGAACATGCATGCTCTCCATTCCCCGGATCAGTAAAAAAGCATGGAACGGAGCCATGCATCCACCGGTATTCATGAGCACTTTACCTCTCATACGATAAAGAAATGCCTCTTTACCGTATTTTTCCATGTAACTTTTCCCACCAGGTGCCTCTTCGTATAACAGCGGATATCTCTTCTTATCAAAATCAAAGGTACCAGCATCAACCACAAACCCGCCTATTATACTCCCATGTCCATCCATGTATTTGGTACAGGAGTGATATACAAAATTTGCCCCATATTGAATGGGGTTACTTAATATGGGAGTTGCAATAGTGTTATCAACTGCCAGGGGAATCTTTTTCTGTCTGGCTAAAGATGCAATCTCTTCTATATCGGGTACAACCAGTGTGGGATTAGCCAGATTTTCTATCCAGATCAGTTTAGTCTGATCTGTAATGCAGTTTTTCAGTTCATCAATATTTAACGGATCGAAAAATGTGGTTTTATATCCTAGAGTAACCAACGTATCCTTGAAAAGACCAACAGATCCACCATAGAGACAGTTTGCTGCAGCAATATGATCACCAGGTTGGAGAAAGTTAAGTATAAATGAAAGAAGTGCAGACATCCCTGAAGCAAAACCAACTGCTCCAATTCCCCCTTCTAACATTGCAACCCTTTTTTCCGCTTCCTCCACTGTTGGATTACCTATTCTCATATAAATATAGCCATCGCTGTCCAGACTAAACAGACTTGCAGCATGATCGGTTGAATCATAAACAAAAGCAGAACTCTGATATAGTGGTACAGCCCTGCTGCGGTTATGCTGAAGTGGATTATATGCCCCATGTACACAGATAGTCTCTTTTGAATAGGAGGATTTATTTTCTTTCATATATTTATTCCTTCTTTTAAAAGTGAGAAATTAAAAATAATAATGGGTTATTGATTCTTTGGAGATTAATCGCAGGCAAAAAATAAAATTAAGTTTTTTATATTACCGCGAATTATATTTATTACAATGTCGGTCTGTTGATGCATTTCCTATTTTTTAGTATGCCTCATATTCCGGGTGTAAAAATAATCACTTTATTTAGAGTTTTTGAAATTTAATGTATAAACACAACCCGGTTACATCTTTGGCTTTTTCTTAAAATCCACCTTTGTATCCGCTTGTTAAAAATCTGAAGAAATTTCCATGTGATTCTGTCACATTTTTGTTATTATTTATTTTTTTTCTGGAGGACGCATGTCTAAGAAGCTTTATGTCGGTAATCTGTCATTTTCGAGCACAGAAGATTCCATCAAGGATCTTTTCTCTCAGTATGGCGAAGTATTTTCCATTAAAATTCCAACAGATCAGATGACCGGAAGACCTCGTGGTTTCTGCTTTGTTGAAATGGAAAATGCAGAAGAAGCTATCAATCAGCTCAATAATTTCACCTTTGATGGAAGAGCCCTGAAAGTCAATGTCGCAAGAGAAAACCCACAGAGTGGTGGTTCTCGCAATTTTGGCAGATCAGGTGGATTTGGCAATCGCAATAGAAACAGAAACTACTGATTCGGTTGACAGTTCAAATGCTTCCTTCAGGATGATTTGATTTTTGCGACTTTCAAGCCGGGGCATCCCTGGTGGTTGGCCCTGGCAGTCTCTCTTTACTTCTTAAACCTGGCCAGAGAAACTATTTTTCGGGTGAAAGACCTTTGGTCAATAATTCTGGTCTGCAGCATTTTTGCCCCTAAACCCTGCTTAAAACTGGAAACTCCCTCCAGACCACCACTTGGATTGCAATCAAACCAGTGATAATTATTCCTGCATGCGTGTTCGATTGCTTGCTGATAAAGCAGATTATTAGGTCTGCAGTGAAAATAACTGGAAAGTCCTGCACCATTCCAGGCTACTGCATGTCTGTTCCAGTAAAAACACAATATGCCGGCTATGACTTTACCTTCCAGATCTGCAATCCAAAGTCTTCTTAATGAGTGATCCAGTTGATGAAGAATTTCAAACAACCGCAGATCATATTTTACTCCTGTAAAGATCTTTCTATCTTTCCACCTGGTGATTGACTCCTTATAAACTTCATAGTACTCAATCCACTTTGAGAAATCCTCCGCAACCTGAACCTTAACCCCACATTTCTCTGCTGTTTTGAGGTTTTTGCGATGATAGTATTTACTGTTTTTTATCACGCTTTCCAATCCCCGGCTCAGATCGATTGATGATGTGCCGACATCTCTGGCTTTACCTATGGAAATTGCAGAAAGAAGAGGATCATAAGGATTCTCCACCAGTATCAAATCCTTGTATTTTTTCCTTACATACTTTAGCAAAGAATCGGCATGTTCAGATTGAAGCTTTTCCAGAGTTATCCATCCACCATAGGTAGATGCCGGCATACTGATTCCAATTCTGAGCCAACCTATTTTTTTTATCGCTAAAGGGAACAGAACTTTTTTCCCATCACTAAATTCTATTATTCTGGCATCAGCCTTTATTTTCCCCTCTGACCATTGTTCAAATGCCTTAACCCACATAGGTGTTTGAAAAAAAGTTGCATAGCAGCAGTCCTTGCAGTAAGAAAGCCATTGGGAATCGCTGGCTGGAGAATCACTGCGAATATTATTTCCAAAACCGCTCATCTTTATTCTCCATCAAGGAATGGTAAATTGAAGCGATCTTTTTAACCTGTTTTTTTATGCAATGGTTTTTCTGCACATGTTCATAACCCTGTTGTCCCATCTGAATTCGCAATTGTGGGTTTTGAGCCATAAGCAGAAGATTGCTGGTCAACTGATCGATGTCATGCTCATCGCATAATAAACCACTTTTTTGATTCAGTACGATTTCAGGAATATCGCAATGATTAGTGCTTATCACCACTTTTTCCGCTGCTTGCGCTTCAATACAGACTACAGGAGCCCCACCTTCGGTATCCCCATCTGCAGCTGTACAGCTTGGTGCTAAAACCACATCACATAAAGCAAGCAGCTCATGATACCGCTCCACATTTACCATTCCATGGAAAACGACCTTTGATATACATCCGTTATCCTTGAAAAACTGCTCCGATTGTTTTCTGTATTTACCATCCCCTACCAAATGAAGCTCTGCATCCGGATAACTCTTAATTAGACCACAAAATGCCCGGGCTGCATCCATTGCCCCTTTTTTTTCTCTTTCAAGACCGATGAAAAGAATTTTGAAAACCGATTCATCAGTTCTGATTCGATTCAGTTTTTTGCGAATTCTTTCGATATCGATACCGATGTGTATGACATTTACCTTTTGCGGATCACATCCGATTTCAACCAGCTTGTTTGCCATGTGATGTCCCTCTACGATGAAAGCATTACCGGTATTAAATAGAATGGCATATTTTTTCTTCCAGTATTTACGTCTGGGCAATTTATTGACATCCAAACCATAAAAGGTAGTCACCAGAGGGATTTTATGCCTGGAAGCCACATTTAAAACCCTGCATGATTCAGTTGAAAAGTGGCCGTGAATTATATGTGGCTTTTCTTTGCAGATTATGGAATGGTAAAAGGATTGTGGTGGCCATATTTTTGTTCTGGAGATTTGTTTGTAAAATTTCTGCATAAATCCGTCTGAACATGCAGAATAAAGAGTTTTCACCGGAAACAAAGACTCATTTTTACAGAATTGAGAAATTACCAGATGGTCACATGTATCATTATAATACAGCTGATTATAAATCCAGTTTTCGGTAACCGGAAGAAAGGTATGCAAAACATGTGCAACTTTAATTTTTTGCATATCTGCTACTTATTAGAATGGAACGGAGGGTTTCCAGAAAAAATTGACGGGATCGGATAATTTTCAGGTATTCAATATTTCTAAGGCTTTTTTTTAATAAAGAATAATGCTTCTCCCCCTGAAATTTATTAAGCATTAATTTCATTGCATCAAGATAACGCTGGCGACTCCCGGAAACTTTCTGTAAACCATGCATATCGTCATATATGGTAAGCGGCTCAGGTGTCCAGCACGCTTTCCACCGCTTCATAAGCCTGATGTAAAGATCATAGTCCTGAAGGGCAGGAAGAGACACATCAAAACCGCCGACCGATATCAGGTGTGATCTCCACACAGTTACCGATGAGGTGGTACCAATAAAGTTTTTCTTCATTATTGATTTGAAATGATCTTCAAAATCGGGTTTACGGAAAGAGTAACGGGAACCGTTCTTTTTACAAATAGACACACCGGTGTAGCACAGTGCGATTTCGGTATTTTTCATCAGTGTCGCCTGAGTGTAAAGCTTTTCAGGCTGCCATTGATCATCATCATCCAGAAAAGCCACTATTTCATTTCTGGCTTGGGAAATTCCCAGATTACGACAGTAAGCTCCACCTTTGTTTCCCCCTGTTTTTATATAGCTTATGCCAAACTGCCTAAGGTATTGCTCAAGGTTATTCCAGGAATCATCATTCTTGGTGCTGTCATCAACTACTATTATTTCCAAAGAAACAGATCTCTGATTTAGAACACTTTGTACTGCCCGTTTAAGCAGTTCATTACGGTTACATGTTGGAATGATTACTGAAAAATTAAACAAAAGAATACCCGGATTGGATTTTTCAGGGAGTTATTATGAATTTACCTGCTTTTTTTATGTTATCCCCGTGTATCGAATAAAAATAGGTTCCTGGAATCGTAGCCGAAGAGGGAGTCCAGGTGTAATAAGAGCCCTCTATGCTTTCGCGTGCCACTTTTGCTTCATCAATCAGCTTCCCGCTCAGGTCAAAGATATCCACTTTACTTTTGCCAGGGAGATTTTTAAAGTGAATCATTGTGTGGCGTTTTTTACTGAAAGGGTTGGGATAGACAAGTACACTGGAACTGTGGTTCTCAGAAGAATTATATCCGATTGAAAATCTGGAAATACCTTCCTCTGTTGCTATCCACAGAATCCCATTTTTCCTGTCCAGAGCCAAATCTGTTATATTAGTGGAAATCAATCCTTGAGCAGTCCCGAAAACAGTCCGCTCATTTGTGAGAAGATCATATCTTACCACTCCCTCATTAGTTATTCCCATCCAAAGCACCGATCCGTCTTCTGCTTCGATTGCTTTTACCCCTGTTCCAAATTCCTCATGTAAATACAGCGTATCACTAATATAACTAAAAGAAGGATCGCTAAGATTGACCTCAAGTTTGTATACACCGTTCTGAGTAACTATCCAGGTTGCTCCATCAATGGTACTTGCCATATCCAGAACTTTTCCCAATGATTGCAACTCTCCAAATTCATTTCTTCCCCTTGTAAAAACACGCAGGGGAGATACAGAATTTTTTAGAGGATTTCCACTATGATTGAAAATTATTACCTTTCCATCTTCGCTTCCTGCAATAATGTTCCCCTCTTTATCTACATGTAAAACGGTGTAATTATCCGCATGACAGGAATCGTTTACATCAAAAAACCATCGGAAATGAGCTTTCTCAGGATCTTTTTGCTCGGTATCCGGTTTATACTCTGAATCATAACAGAGCAATGAGTGATGCCTGTAATTATTTCCACTGTTTCTCCAGAATGAAATCCAGATGTAGCCAGAAGAATCCTGTGCAACTGCATCATTTTTAGTCCAGATTGGGTTATTATAAAAAAATTTGGATGGGGCACCGGTTCCAATCTGTTGTAATTCGCTAAATACGGACCATTTGTCTAACCCGGGTTCGAAGCATTTTATTCCCCCCCCAGAAAAACCAAACCAGAGTTTCCACTCTTCAGAACCTTTTCCTGGGTGATGGCTTTCTGTGATGCCGATCGAATTTGGATTATCACCGAAATTATCTATTTCAGGATAATTTTGTTTATTATACAGCTTCCATTGATCATTTTGTAAAGACATTATAGCATGCCACCATCGGAATTTTCCGGCATTGATTCTGGGAATCAGCCATACATTTGAAGCATGATCAACCAATATTCTGTTTATATTTGAACAAGTCATTCCTGGAATACTGTAATTGGTAGCATCACTTCCATCCCAGCGATAAAAATAATTCTCTTTTGTACCAACCCAGCATTCACTTCCATTTGATTTCAAAACAGTAATATCACTGGGAAATCTGTAAATCTCCTTATTATTACTGTAAAGGATGCCTTTATCCGAATGAAGAATTTCTCCTTTAAATACTGTAGAAAATCCGGAAAATGTCTTTACAATCCCAGAGCTGACCAGGAAACTTCGCACCGGGGTTACTGTAGATGTGTCCATAATCCAGATACCAGGATCAAACATATTTTTAATTGATTCTATACCGCCAGAGATGTTCAACTTTGCCACACCCTGATCCAGGCCAACATAAAGAATATTATTGTGAATCAGCAGTGCATTTACATTTGTCGTAGGAAATGTGTTGAATTTAGTGGCATTTTTAACTGCATTCATCTTTTTTGTATCGAAAATGCTTAGCCCCTTTTCAGAACCCACTATCACATATTTTCCAAAGCTTTGCAGACTGGTTATTGGCCACTTCGCTGATACATAAGGGTAAAAAACATTCTTCTTTCCTCCAGCACCATATCTGGCAAGATATCCCTGATTTGTTCCTGACCATACAGATTTTTCTGAATCAAAGGTTAAAGAGGTATGCAGTGGATCTGGCAATAAAGAAGTGTTTGGCAGTAATATTCCTTGGCCAGTCAAACGGCTGTGTTTATATATACCGCCACTGGAGGCTACCCACACAGTATCACCCACTATTTCTATGTCCTGAATAGAGATACAGGAGGAGAAGCTTCTGAAGTATTCAGCCGAAAAAGAAGATGCGACAAATATTAACAAGATAAAAAACATTCGCGACGATTGCATAATGCAGGGAGATCTCTTTGGGGACACAGACATAGGAGTTACAGACATCATTTCCTACCAATAGTCAAAAACCAGGCCGGCTATGGAGCTGAGGGGGATCGAACCCCTGACCTCGACATTGCGAACGTCGCGCTCTCCCAACTGAGCTACAGCCCCTTAATATCGGTAAAATATACATCTCTACGTTCACAGGCACAAGAAGGCAACACTCTTATAATTCCGGGCAACAATTGAACTTTGATATCGTTCAGAAGTGAAGATAATACCGGATTTTTCCTTTTTAGCAGGTTCGTAAATATTGACCCCCTTTACCCAAAAATGTAAAATTCTGAAATAAAATTCTACTCGGGAGAATGGAAGTATATGCAAAATCGTTCAGAAGAGCTTTCTCAGGAAATGTATCACCGGATCTATCGAATGATCAAAAGAAACATTGAACCGAAATTAATTGCCGCTACCTTGAATCTTCCTTTAAAGACTATAAATAGCATCATCCTGCGAATAACCCAAAAAAATAATTCAGGCATCACCGATTCTGCTGCAGTCTCCCAGGACCAATCAGTAAGTGACTTTTTAGATGTATACCTGTATACTAAGACCCGTTACGCAGTAATTCAACTGGTGGGAGTACTACATAAACAAAACCTTTACTTACTGGAAAAAGAGATAGAAAAGTCTTTTACGGCACCCTGGAAAGCAATAGCATTGCGTTTAACAGACGTTCTCCTGATTGATTCCGATTCCTGTAATTTTATCCTGAGTTGCTATCAGAAGTTTCAGGATTCAGGAAGATATATGGCCATTTTAGATCCATCCCCACAAATCGAAGCTACTCTTACTGAATTCAAAATAGAAGACACTGTGCCAATTTTTGGGACAGAGAGAGCTTTTGAAGATGCGGCATTTCCTAAAAAATCCTTATTCCGCAAAACTTAAAACTGCTTAAAACTGCAAAACTCACAGAGTTTCCTCTCCCCATTCTTTTACGTAATACAATTAAAAAAGTCTTATATTTTTGATCCCCCTTTTTCACAGTGCATTCCTTTTATTAATTTAACCTAATATCGCAGAGCTTTTTTCCCAGTTTTCTGGTGAAAACAAGCAGCAGACTATCCTCGCTTTTTTTCAGAGAAATTCTTTGAAACAAGATCTATTTTCAATCATGTAAAAAACTGGAAAATATAAAATGACATATTTAGGAATCGGTTATTCAGGTCCGGATAACTTGTTTTTACGTGATCTGGTCAACAAACATATGGACTGGCTTAAAGGTGACCGGCTCCCCCGTTTTTTTGGTGATTCATTCATTGTTCTTTATGATTCAAACACAGCAAGGGAATTTGCTAAGAAATGCAAAGAGGCATCAGATGACGATAATGTGATTGTCGTCTACCCTATGGACAAACCAGTTTGATGCCCCCCAACAACAATTCAGCACATTAAGGCTCTTCACATGCTTCAATTTACCGAAAAAATAGAATCTCAGAAAATACTTCGACTTCTTTCCAGAAGTATTCCATATTATTTAAAGTCCTGGGTTGATATAGATGATAAAAATGGCATTTTTGGATCTATTGACCCCCAAACTTTCAACATGCGCTCTGTAGGATCATCATCTCCGGTTATCGAATACGTTATCCGGCCCCATATTAATATCCTGTGTACCCTGGGAAGCTATCTTTATCTGAACCAGTGTGACCTTATCAATGCAATAATCAACAAAGAGGACCTGATAAAAAAAATCAGAAAAGGAGTGCACTGGGCTTGCGAAACACACCTGACTGGTTCACTGGATGTAGAAACATTTCTTGAGCGTAAAAGATGGGGGGAAAACTGGCGAAGCAGTATGTGGGCTACACTGCTTGGAGTATGCTCTGTATTCTGCCGTGAAATACTTGACCAGAAACTTGTTGCCCGTATAAAGGAGATCGTGGCATTTGAAGCTAACCGTTTCATTGACCTTCTTCCACCAAGTGGAAGTGGATTCGATACTAAAGTAGAAGAGAATGCTTTCGACACACTTGTACTTGCCTGGGCCATCAACCTCAACCCCAAACACCCAAATGTATCTAAATGGGAATTATCACTTAGAAGATGGGCAGTCAATATTGCTTCCTGCATTCATGATAAGACTGATCACAATGAATATTTCGGAAGTTCTGTTGCCAAAACTGTAACTACTCAGAACCTTTTTCCTGATATGACAGCAGAGAATCACGGTTTCTTTCATCCGGAAGTCCTGATGTATGGCGCCTGGGTAGTCCTTGCGATGTCCGCCTATTCCATGCACAACAAGGAAAGACCGGACTTTCTTGCCCGTAAAAATCACCAGAGAACTTTCGATATACTTTTGCGATTCTGTCTTCCCAACGGATTAATCTTTACTCCTGGCGGACATGACATGCCCATGTTTGTTCCCAAACCTTTTATTCTTGCATGGGGTCTGTGGCATAATGATCCCAGAGCACTGCATTTGACCAGTAAGCTTCTTTCCTGGATGGATACCTGCCTGTTAACCAGTCAGGAGAATCAGGGACCATGGGTTTTTGGTTTCGAACAGCATCATGAAGGATGGGAGCTTTTTTTTCAAAGTCAAGTAGGACTTGAGCTCTCTCTTCTGGCATGTCTGCCTTTTTCAAAAGAACAAAGGTTCTTTTCTTCCGGCCAGATTGAAAATGCCATCGATACCCGCCATATCTATCCCTATGTTGAAGTCTGCTATCGGAGAAACATCCGCACTACCAGGAGTATGGCCTGGAAAGCAATTGGCAACCATCCACTTATCGGTTTCAGCATTCATAACCAACCGGAGCTGGTTGCACAATTCAAAGCCGCTTTACTGGGAATTCCTTCAGTAAGCAATCCGGTAAAAAGCTGGGAAGTGGCATATCATTGTGACCGTTTTCAAAGGGATGGTTTCGATACAAGCGGAAGAATCAACTATTTCGATTCAAAAGGCAACTTGATTTTCCACAGAGACATAAGAGTACTTACCTGGGGAGATGATGGATTGGTGATTCTGGACAACATTGTCGCTGATAACTCATTTGAAATGCATGAACAGTATCTTTCTCCATTGTATCTGGTTAATGACCATTGGACTAATTACAAACTGGATTTCTGCAGCGGTTCACTCAGGGAAACTTTCAATTCCACTCAGCACAAATACAGGGAGGTAAATTGTCCTTCATTCTGGGCCAGCATCGAAAACCACCTTCTTCTTCAATTTGTATGGGGAAAAACCAAAGGTCTCTATTACTTGCCTGGCGGTGACCGAAATGCTCCCCCATACTGGAAAAACTGCAGAGTTGATATGTTAGCTGTATACGTGGAACCCAAAGATGTTTCTAAAGGAGAAACAATGTACCAGGTCGGTTTCTATATTGGAGCCGGTAAAGGTCCACGACCTTTCAAATCTGCAGGAAATGCCGGTGATTTTTTTAAAGGTCTGGTCATAATGGATGGCAAAATAACCATCGGTCTCGATTGATTGCAGAAATATGCCTACAATTTCAGATGTCATTTCCAGATATGATTCAATTTGCGCTTTCTGTGATTCTTTCTGGAATAAAGCAGTAATTTACAATTCAGGTCAGATTCACTGCCATATCGGCTGCAGCGACTGTTGTGAACTCGAAACAGTATGTGCCATTGAAGCTTTTAAAATCATCATGCACATCGGGCTTAATGTCCACAATTATTCATCAACTGATTACAGAAACTGCACATTTCTTGAAAACAACAAATGCAGAATATACAGTTGCAGACCTGTGATCTGCCGTACCCATGGTCTTCTTTTAAAAAGAGGTGAAAACTCCTGTGTTCAAAGCTGCCCCTGCAATTTTCAAGATTGTAAAACACCAGACCATACCTGTATTCTCGATTGGGAATCTTTGACTATGAATCTTATGAAGATCAACATGGCTTTTTGCACACTGGCAGGTTTTCCTGAACTGGCTTCTGAACGTATCTTACTCTCAGATATCGCTTCAGGAAAAATCCCAGATAAGCTAACCCTTGTCTTATCCAGCTTATGAGCATACAACTTCAGACACAGGTAACAATTCCCCCAGCTTCAAAAAAAATATCTCATGACAAATACCTGCTTCTTCTTGGCTCATGCTTTTCTGAACATATCGGAGAGAAACTGAACCGTTATCATTTCAATGTATGCAGCAATCCTACAGGAATACTATATAACCCCTGTTCCATTGCACAAGCCCTGATCCGTATAATATCAGCTCAGCCTTACACTAAAGAGGATCTTTTTTACCATCAAGGTCTTTACAAGAGCTGGGATCATCATTCCAGGTTCTCACATCCAGACCCTGAAATCACTCTCCAGAATATCAACGATCAACTGGAAAAGGCCAACCAGTACTATAAAAAACTCGATTTTCTTTTGCTTACCCCCGGAACTGCATCGGTCTTTTATTTGTCTGAAAGCAGAAAAGCTGTTGCCAACTGTCACAAATTTCCACAGAAGAATTTTATCCAGAAACTTCTGACACCTGATTTAATTGTAAATACATTAAGTCCTGTTTTTGAAGATCTGTTTAATTCTAATCCCTCTCTTACCATCGTCTTCTCAGTGAGTCCGGTGCGTTATATTCAGGAAAGCCTGCATAAGAATCTGATCAGCAAATCTCATCTCCTGACAGCGATTTATGCACTTGAGCAACGATTTGATCAGCTTTATTACTTCCCTGCCTACGAAATAATGATAGATGAACTCCGGGATTACCGTTTCTACAATCAGGATTTGATTCATCCCAATGAAACTGCGATTTCAATAATCTGGGAAAAGTTTCAGAAGGCACTTCTTTCAGAAAAAGCCATGGCTTTTATTAAAGATTACACTCCTGTTCTTCAGGCACGCGAACATCGTATTCTCTTTCCTGAACTCGATTCCACAAAGAAATTTGCCCTTTCCCAGATTAAAGAAATTGAGAAACTGCTTTCTGTTTATCCAGAAATCAACCTCACAGAAGATTTGAGATATTTCCGTTCATTATTATAGTATGAAAACATTAGTTTACCACAATGGTGCACTTGGCGACTTACTTACCTGTTTGCCTCTGTTGAAACTTTTCAGAAATATATATGCTGATTGCATCAGTCTGCTGGGGAATCCTCCTTACACCCAGCTTGCAAAAGCAGCAGGTTTAACAGATGAAATTCTGGATATCAACAGCAGATCTTACGTTCCGCTTTTTATGGATGAATATGATCCAAGAACGGTTGAACTGATAAACCGCTTCGATCGATTCCTTTTATTCTCCGATCATGACTCTTATCTTGTTAAGAATATTTCCCGGTTCGCCAGTTCAAATATTCTGGTTCACCCGCCTTTCCCTGCAAATGATAACATTCACATTGTAAACTATCATCTTTCTCTTTTTCAACAACATCTGTCACCGGATTTCGACATCCTTCCGGAATTTAACATTCCTCCCGATGAATCAGACAAAGTAAAACATCTCCTTTCTGACACCAAAGAGGTGGCAGCACTATGTCCAGGGAGTGGAAGTCGTTTGAAAAACTGGTCTTTCAACAACTATTTGAACTTATCAGAACAACTGAAAAAACATGGTTTTGGAATTATATGGATTGCAGGACCAGCAGAACATCATCTGCGATTTCCTGAAAATGATACAATTCTTTTTAATCAAAGTCTTTTATCCGTTGCTTATTTATTAAAACATTGCAGCTGTTACATTGGTAATGACAGTGGAATAACTCATCTTGCAGCAATGACCGGGTGCAGAACGATAGCGTTATTTGGCTCTTCAAACCCAATAGTATGGAGCCCGGTAGGAAAAAATGTCACTATAATTTACAACAAACAAATCTGTTCTCCCTGTCATCACACAAAGGATGCTCCCCGAAAATGTGATCATAATTGTATGGAGAGCATTTCTGTTCAAGAGGTGTTTGATAAAGTAGTAACTGAAATAAAGAAGAACTGAAATTCTACTCCAGTTGTTTTAACACTTTCACCAGCTTCTTTTTGTTGATGATATCCCTCATTATGACCGGTTCGTTCGGATTTGTACCTGAAAAGATAGCCAGAAATGGCACGCTTCGGGAACCTAAATGATGAAGCAGTGATTCTATCTGGGGATCAGGTCTGGTAAGATCTGCTTTCATGGCTATTATATTCTTCTCTTTTATCAAATTGTTGATTTGAGGAGTGTGCAGAACTGTCACTTTATTAAACTGACAATTTACACACCAGTTGGCAGTAAAATCGATTATTACATTCTGCCCTCTTTCATGAGCTTTTTTCAATTCATCGACAGAAAACTCCTTCCATCTTCCTTCTTCCTCACCAGTTGTCTCCCTTTCATCGGATGAGATATTTCTGTATAGTATTCCGAAATTAACATACACTCCCGAAAAGCAAATAATCAGGGTAATTGCAGCCACTGATACTTTTCTTTTAACTGATGATCCAAATGGTACATAATGGGTGAAAATAGAGATTCCAAATACCATCACCAGACACATTCCAACGGTACTTATAAGCATGTTCTGGGGAAGACCTATCATAAGGTAAACAGCAAAACCAAGCAGTATAAACCCCATGAGATGTTTGAAATCATTCATCCAATTACCAGGTTTGGGAATTATGCCGGATATTTTGCTGCTAAGTGAAAGCATTATATAAGGGAACGCCATGCCCAAACCGATCGAAGAAAAAATTGTAAATATTATCAATGGTTTCTGTGTTAAAGTCCATGCCAGAGTTGCACCAAGCAGTGGACCGCTGCAGGGAGTTGCCAAAATGGTGGCAAACATTCCATTCAGAAAATCACCTGTTAATCCGGTTCTTTTCTTTCCTCCCATGGAGGCAACAGATGTTGGTACCTGGATCATAAAGAGATCAAACATTCCCAATGCAAAAATTACAATTATGACAATAATTACTACCAGCACTGCCGGATTTCGGAACTGTTCTCCCCAGGAAAAATTGGCAAACGATGCCAACGATGCCAGAACCAGAAATATGGTAAGCATACCGGCAGAAAATACCAGGCTTTTTATAAATGCCGTTTTTCGGGAGGTACGACGCATCTCTGAAATGGAGAGTATCTTTATTCCAAGCACAGGAAGAACACAGGGCATCACATTCATTATTATTCCTGCAAGAAATCCAAACAATATGGCAAGCCAGATATTGTAATTCACCCTGCTCTCAAGCGGTGAATAGTTCCACTGTATAAGATTATTCTGTGAAGGAGGAGTCTTGACACTTAAGCCACTAAGATCAAGACCGACAACCGATGGCATCTCAGTTTTATCATGATTTGACAGGGAAAAAGACTCGGTCGCTGAAGCCATTAATCTTAAAAGGTCAGGATCATTTTTAAAATGCGGATCAGACTCAGTTATTTCTACCAGACTGACACTGAAAGGTATCTCCTTTTTAACTGGAATACATGCAGTATTGCAGATCAGCCCTTCAATATGAATTATCCCTTCAATATTCCCGCTGACATCTGGTGAAAGTTTTCCAACGATATAAAAAACTGTCTGATTATCGTAGGCAAAGACCCATTCCCCAACAGGAGGCGTATACTTTTGGGCAGCAGGTTTCCTGACCCCATCCCAGATCACATTTCTGGCACCATCAATCGAAACCTCCAGTGGTTTTCCTATACCAGGTCCGAGTGGATTTCCATACAGATGATATTTTTCGGGAATACTGATTTTCAGAGCCAGAATAATCGAATCTCCGGCTTTATATGCACTCTTTGAAGGAATCAGTTCTACTGCCAACTCCTCATTGGAAGCAAAGAGCAGTTGAGGTGAAAAAACAAACAGAATGAAAAGAATAAACATTCTGCAGTAAAAATGTTTTTTCAGGACTTTATCCATGAGTTCTCCCCTGTTTTTTAAGCTGTAACAACTTGCATTATTTTTAATTTCGTACTTGTTCAATGTATATTTCCTTTTTATTCTTAATATTTGGTATCGGATGACTATAAAAATAGCCATTTTGCTCATATCTTCTAAAGGGAGAGTTAAAAAATGCACCCTGAGCCACCTTTTATTGAAGAGAAATTCGAAAAAGAAAACCAGAAGGCTGAAGACGCTATTTCTTCCGGAAATTTTCAGGAAGCCGCACGAATTTTAGTCTCAATCGTAGAAAATGATCCGCAAAACTGGCGTGCATTCAACAACATGGGTGTGCTGTCCTGGGCCAGAAGCTTCTGGCAGGATGCCTATACCATGTTTGTAAAGTCTGTTTCAATCAATCCGGTCTACACCGATGCCTTGCTGAATTTATTTGATGCATCACTGAAACTTCGAAAAGTGCAGGAGATCCTCCCTTTCTTAGAGAATGCTTTGATGATCGATCCCAATCTCGAAGAGATTAAAACAATCAAAGAAAGCATTATTGAACAAGGCAATAACATCTATTCCAGTCCGAAAGCACTGTCTATAGGTATTTACAGTCCAATTCTGGATGAAGCAGAAAAGGAATTGATGTCTGGAAACCTGCTCAAAGCTATGGAACTGTTTTTAAAATCCAATGACAACGAAGGTCCAAATGCCAGAGCTTTTGGCGGACTGGGAATTATCTGCTATCACCAGAAAAAATTTGAAGATTCTCTGTCTTTATTTCTAGAATCCATCAAACTTAATCCTCTGGACTCTGAGATGTTCGAAAACCTGTTAGATGCTGCAAAAGAATGTAACAAAATCGATTATGCCAAAGAGGTTTTTAATCTATACCGAAAAGAATTCCCTTCACTGGAAGAAATCGCATTTCAGTTTGATTCTTTAAGCTGAAGTGAAAAATCTCAGCTTTTTTATTTTTAATCTGAAGTCTTCTGTATGCACAAAAATGCAGGTAATGCAAAGAAAAGAAATTAATAAAACTGCTAAAGTGCTCAGTTATCATTTCCGATATATTCAAAAGAACAAGCCCTAAAACTCTGAGCACCTCCCTTGTGTGCGATTATGTTTCCCTCGGCTTCCCCGCGTTCAGAGGGAAACAGCGAGTTAGCGGGTTCAATACTTTTATAAATAGAACGGGTGTTTTTCTGGCACCCGTTTCTTTTTTGAAGATTATGCATCATCATCTACGATAGAGTATTTTTCCGATCTGAGCAAAATTCTCATTTCATTAATTTTTAAGAAAAGAATTAGTTTTGGTAAGAATAATAGTTATTGCCATTTTCCTTTTTTTGCCCCAGATCAGCACTGGCAAAACCAGACAATTATTCTCTTCTGATCTGTCTTTTCTTGCAAACAGAAAAGAGTTGGTAAAAGCCTTGGAAGAACGTTTTAAACCGATTCTTGAGCATAAGGCATCACGTATAAAACGTTCCAGGGGTTTCTCATCAAACCTGCAACAGAAAATCTCTCCAGATTCAAAAGGCCCTTCTGACAGGGACTTTCTTCTTCTGGTTCAGCTCTGGGATGAACTAAGTCCGGAGTTCAAAGCTCTTTATAAAACTGCTGCCACAATTCCAGATTCGTTTCTTACTATTATTTCCCCTGGTGGTAATTTCGATATCAGCTACTCTTTAAAAGGTACCGATGCAGTCGACAGTACAGATAATTATGGTTACTCAAGATTAAACTGGCGCCTCAGAGAAGAAAGACCAAATGGAATACCAGATTATATAGATGAAGTGGGGTGGGCTTTAGACAGTTGCTGGTCCGCTCAGATAGACAGATTTGAACTTATTCCTCCTGCACCCTTTTTAAAAAAAGGCAATTCAAATAGATACAGTATAATAGTAGAAGAACAATATCCTTATGATTATGGTCTCACCTGGGTTGGCGAGAAAGCTGCTGATTCACTAAAGGGTTACTCAAGTTATATTTCTTTGAGAAATAACTGGCCCACCTCTTACTGGGAAGAACAGGGATACGACAAGAACCCTCAGTCAGGGATAAGAGTTACCTGTGCACACGAGTTCTTCCACGCGGTACAATATGCGATGAGTTGGAATGTCATTTCCAAAAACGGTTTGCTTTACCTGGATAAATTTCCCCTCAGTTGGATAGAAGGTAGTGCTACTGCAATGGAAGACTTTCTTTTTAAAGACATTAATGACTATATTCAGTATGCCAATTTTTATTTCAGCTATCCTGGCCCCCAAATGTCATTCTTTGACGGCAGCAACAATGTTTATACTAATTCGATTCTCTTTCTTTATCTTCTCAAAGCAACTGCTCACGTTAACAACAATAATTTTATAACCATTGTTCACAAAAATAATTACACAGAACCTATTGATTTTCACCAAAATATCAACTCTGCAGCGAAAACTTTTGGGGTTGACTGGGCCACCTTGCTTAATAATTTCCATACAGCTTCCTTTTTTTCCGGATACCTGGCCGATACCAATCGTTTTCTCTGCGATGCACCTCTGTTTGGCCATTGGAGCTTTCAGGAAAACAGCAGTTCACGAGCAGGTTCCACAAAATCCATCAACCCTTATGCTATGGAAAAATACTACATAAAAAGATCTGATTCTGATATTGATACTTTGAATATTTTTTTTCAAAACGAAACCGGAAACCAGACTTCTACTTCAAATAAACTCTGGGCAGCTTCCATTATAATAAGCAAAATTGACGGCTTTACAGTGATTCCTATTCAACTTGACTCCAACAAAAATGGCTATTATCGATTCACAGAATGGAAAAATGCCGATTATGCTCTGGCAATAGTATCAAACAGTAACCCCGAACAGGTGCTTCCCTATTCAGTCTGGTTTGAATACTCTGATATAAATTATCTCGCAGATTCGACCTATGTTATCCATCCCTATAATAAAAACGATGTCAGTCTCACTCTATATACCAAAACATATCTGCGGGGAAATCTGCAGATTTCTCAATCTGATGGTCAAAACCCAGACATTGATTCAATGCATCTGATGGCCAACACTTATGATATTATAATTCCAGGCTCCTGGGAAAATGACCTTTACAGAAACGACTTAACCATAACATTTTCATTGAAATTTCCATCAGATATTTTTTCGGCAGAAAATTTTGATTCATCCATTTATCACTATAACAATAGTTCGGCTTCCTGGGAAAAGCTGACTACAGCATTGACCCGTACATCAGATTCGGTACTTCTAAGCGCAGAAATTATTGAATCCGGCATTTACGCCACCAAACGACCAGTGAACAAATCTTCGGAGAAATTAGTAGTTTACCCTAACAGGGTACATCTAAGGCACTTAAAATCCGACTCAATTTTTATCTGTGGTGTAACTGTATCTAAGATAAAAATCTACGGTCTGGATGGATCAATTAAATATGAGGGTTCGCCTTCGCAAAACAGCAATCTCAAAAAAATTACACAGCAGGTTTCAAAATACTGCTGGCTCATTCCAAAGCAGCTTTTTAGTCCAGGGATTTACTCCATGGCTATCAGCTACAAAGACAATTCAGGCAAAAAGAATACTTCTCTACAGAAATTAATAGTTGCACCATGATGAGAAACCTTCTACTTTTAATTGCAGTAGTATCTGTTTTCTGTTCACCAAAACGTCTTAGATTTGAACCCGCCATAATTCCAGCAGCTTATGAGAAGCTTTATCTTGCTCCTTTAATCAGTGAAGCGCAAATGGAACAGCTTGATGGCTGGCCCAGCGATGCTCCTACTCAGCAGTTACTTATGAATTACATTCTGGAGATTCAGGGATTACTCAAGGAAGAATTCCTCAAATGTGAAAAATTCGGATATTATCATATGGTTGAAGATACAGAAAGCAACCCTACAATGCGGATTTCTGTGACTTTGCTTAAAGCGGATTTACAAAATGACACCCTGAAAATACCTATAAATATGAAAGTTGAACGCCTGCCCGATGGCAAAGAATATATCTACTCGTTAACTGCAATTTCGACTTCACCAAAAAAACGCAGCCCCCTTGGCTACCTTGGATCACTGCTTCATAACTATAAGCAGCAATTTCCATACAAAGAGCTGGTCAGTTTTTTTTATCCTCATTACATCAGATAATTTTATTTCTTAAAGATTACTCTTGACTTATATATGGGTAATTCTAAAATTATTATTTACAGTTCATCTGTTTTCTAACTGGAGGGAGTGAGGGGGGAGCCATGGAAATGCAATTTTTAATCAAAAATGGATTTACTGAGGTTGTTCTTTCAGGAAACGTAAACATGAGTTCCCTGATTACTCTTACCCCTCAGCTCAATTCGCATTTGAACCAGTATAATAACAATCACCTGGTTCTTAACCTATCCAATACCATATACATCGATTCCAGTATTATTCGCCTTTTTCTTAATGTTCAGAAAAGGCTTCAGGAATCCAGCAAAGCACTATACCTTCTTAACCCATCTCAAAGCATAAGAGAGATCCTGGACACCACTAACTTTAATAAAGCGATACCGGTTATAGATAGTCTGGCAGAATTTGAATCCGAATGCCAATCATCAAAATACCTGAACTACACATTTGAAGAGAATGGAATGAGTCGCCTTATGTGTTCCTGTGAAATATGTGGTTCAAAAAAGGTAATAGGCTACTTTCTTGATTGCTCATCAATAAAATGGTGCTGGAAAGATGATGACTATTTCCCGGTTTCCATTAACAGTGAGAAACAGGATTTTGATTTCTACAGCTTACTTCCGGTTATCTGTACCGAATGTTATATGTGTTCTGTTGATTTAACACATTTTAACATTCTTGATAAAACCGGTGCCATTGCTCTCCGGTCAAATATTGATTCTAAAACAAAACAATTTCTCTCCAGAGCAATTTCTAAACGAAAAAGAATAATTGAACCGTCCGGCCCTGGTTTGTCTTTTCTGTATCCCAGAGATCAATTAGCCAGCTATTATGCATACCTGCTGGTTGAAGACTGCCTGCGCACTGCAGCTATCAATAAATCATGCTTCAATCCCTATTTGATCGGGGCCATGAGGTTTATTAATCTGAGATACTGCAGTGAAGAAGAAAAGGAAAAGATTTTCAAAGACTGTCATCTCTGGCTTTCTCAGGCTCTTCGTGATAATTCCTATTCCAGCCAGGGTCAATTGGCCAAGATCTATTATATGGAAATGCTATCTTTTTTAAAAACCGGTGATATACTGTATGCCAAAGATATATATAAAAGGTTTTCAGATATGATTCTAAATTGTACATCTGAAGCGAATACAGTTTTGCTGGAATCGCCACATTTCTGGTTTGAGAAAGCACAGATGGTCTGGGAAAATGAGATTATGAAAAATTCCAGAGTAATGATCAATTGATTTTTTGAGCAGTAATTATCACTATAGCCTGAATTCCTTCTCCTCTTCCAAAAGATGTCAGCCCCTCACCGGTTGTGGCTGTTAAACCCACATGATCTATCTGCAATGACAGCAGACTGGCTACAGAAGAGCGGATAGAATGGATATGATCTGCCAGATGCGGACGACGTGCTTCAATAGATATGGAAACGTGCACAATCCTATACCCTTTGAGGGTCTTTAGCGCTTCGGAAAGATAAACTCTACTGTCTTTTATTCCTTCTTTCAAGCAAAGATCATCACTGACTTTGCCCAGAATATTAACACCACTGATACCGGATATAGCGTTAGTTATGGCATGAAGCAATACATCTGCATCACTGTTACCACAAAGTCCAGGGCAACCACTAATAGTCACTCCACCTATAATCAATGGTTTTGGAGAATCCTGAGGTTCAAAACGATGTGAATCCTGCCCAATAGAGGTTACAAACATAAAAAGAGATCCATACCTATGAAGAAGTTGTAATTATGGTCTGATATTAATAAACCTAAATTCCGCAGTTGAGGTTGATGCAGATGTGTAAGATATTGAGATGATAAGCCTTGAACGCGGTGCAGGCCTTATCAACAACGTGATAAGGTCAAACCGCGTGAATGGCTTAGCGCTCAATCCCGATCTTGCATCGGGACGCATATGCGCTACATTCAACTGCGTATTTTAGGATAAATGCTCATGACTCGATTTGCGGTGATAAAAATAGAAAAAATGAGGATAATTTACCAGTTAAATTTCATCGATTATCATTTTAAGTTTCGATTCCAGAAAATGGGCAACTTCTCTGAGTTCATCATTACCGCTTATCTCAAAGAGATTGGTCAGCTTAATCATACCCACAATTGCCCCGCCTCCAGGTTTTTGAAATACCACTATATTAGCAGGAAAAAAAAGCCCCATTTCCTGTTCTGCATCTAAAGCTTTAAGAAGATAAGGCGGATTTGTCACTCCAAGGATATGGTATCTGCGATAATCAATATTTAGACGTTCCTTCAGAACTCCAGCTACATCAACAGAACTGACGATTATGAAACCATCTCTCTCTATAAGAGCAGGTAGTCTATCAAGTATCTGATCCACCGTAGAATCAATTGAACGCAAGTAGCAATAGGAATGCATTTTTATCCACCTATGTAAAGACAGGGTATGCTTCATCCAGTTATAATCTAAATGGAAAAAGCAATAGAAATGCCATTCCTTAAGCAAACAGTTCCAGCAATATTTAGCGTGCCTGCTGGATAATCCAGTTCAATGCAACTATCAGCCGGTATATTATGGCAATAAGGGATAACAGTATTCCATGAATTGCTGCGAGGATAAAATTTGAATTCTGAAAAAAAGACTTCTTTACTTTTTCACGTTTCCGGTAGAAAAGAAATCCGCCAGCTGCAAATAAAAGAACTTTCAAAACCGTTCCTAAAAGAGATGCCAGCTTAAGCCGTTTTATAGACTTTGCCATATTAACCTTCTGTTGCTTTTTGGTGAAAGCGAGTATAAAGAACATCAGAAATATACATCATCGCATTACAGTTAAATACTAATCGCTAAGAGTAATAAACTAAACCGGTGAGAGATTCTCCGGTAGTTTTTTGGGAAATGCAAGCTTAAAATAATTTCCATGCTGGTCGGTTTCCACCCAGATTCTACCCTTATGAGCATTCATGACCATTCTGCAGAAAAATAATCCCAATCCTTTTGAATACTGGGAATGGTGGTGCTCGATCCTGGCATACTTTTCAAACAGAATTTCCCGTTCTTTCTCAGGAATCGCAATACCGGAATTGAAAAAGCAGATTAAATTCTCCTTTTCACCAGCCTCAAAATGCATCTCAACTTTTCCATGGCGGGGGACATACTTTGCGGCATTACTGAACAGATTCTGTAAAACTCTCTCCAGCAGATAAACATCAGCATAAATGGTGAATTTTTCCTTAGAGGGGATTATTACCGGCCTGATCTCTTTTTCCTCAAACAAAGTGTTTACAGAAAACTTTTCTGCAATGGCCTCAACATAGGAGATATCAAGGCTTTCAGCTCTTACCACCAGCTTCCCTTCGTCCATTTTTGCGATATCCAGCAGATTGGATGCAAGACTGACTATATCTGAACAGGTTTCACTCACCACATCCAGAACCCTTTTGACCTTTTCATCCTGCTCAAATTTTCTCCCCAGATACTGAAGATTTCCTTCAATCCCTGCAGCATAGTTTTTTATATCATGTACCAGGGTACCACTTAGCACACCTTTCACCCTTTCTGATTCCACCAGTTTAAGATTTGCCGCCTCCAGCTGACGATTTTTTTCCATCATATCATGTGTCTGTTGTCTGACTTTATTATCCAGATCCCGGTTCAGTTGCTTGTATTTTTCCATAAGATATGAGTTTTCAAGCAAAATTCCAGCATGTGCAGAAAGGATCTGAGCTGTTTTTACTGCACTCTCCGAGAATAATCCAGCAACCTTATCATTGCCAAGGTAAACACAACCCAGAAAATTGTCTTCTCTATAAAGCGGAACACAAAGAACCGATCGGATTCGCTCTGTTTCTTTATTATCCTTTATACACTCTTCCCCTCCGTCATTGATAATTACCACCTGCCTGCTATCCTCAGCCCTGTTTACTATTTCCCAGGATATTGCTATTTCCTTATCATCAAGCCTGTTTCCCTGAAAATCCAACTTAAGCATACACTTAAGAATATTTTCCTGTCCCTTTACGAATATACAACCATACTGGGCTCCGGTAGCTTTTATCATCCCGGAAAGAATCTGATTCAGTAAAACCGGAAATTCAGCAATTTCAGATATAGATGAACTTACCTGCAAAAGCGTGTCAAAACGAATCTGATTAGAGTTTTCGGCAAAATTAAGAGAGTTTCTGGTAGTTTCATCCACAAATTTTTTATAATTATCAGGAGATACCCTGTCAAGAATTCTCTGAACTTCCAGAATAGCTCCACACTGCCTGAAAATCCTGAATGCCTCATCATAGTGATCGGTTGCTATTCCTGGAAGATTGCGTTGATCATAATAGATTCCTAAATCCCGTAAAGCTCTAGCTTCTTCCAGTTTCATCTGCAGATTGTGAGAATATCTGACCGATTTTTTGAAAAAATATTCAGATATTCGCTTTCGATTTAAAATCAGAAAAAAATACCACCCCAGAAAGCGGTAACTCACTCCTTTGTAAGCTCTGTATCGAAATGAGGATATAAGCAGCATAATTAAAGAGCGATGAAACATCTTCATCGTCTTCTTACGATCTTTAATAGCACTTCCGCTAACTCGACTGTCCAGGATTTCTCTTACTGCAAGTTCACAGGACAGTGAAAATAGTGGCACACTGTACTCAGAATTAAACCAGAGACTATTAAAAACTGATAAATATTCTGAGCTTATACGCCAGGCCTGGTTATAATTGCCACTGAGCAGTTCATATTCCAACTGTAATATTTTTATGCGCGATTTGATTAAAAAAGGTGTGGATGTCTCTGAAATTGAATGAAACTGAGGCTCTTTTTGCAGGTCTGCTTTGGCATCCATCATACATTCAACAAGAATTTTGGCAGCAGTCAAAGGCTTTATCTCAAGGTTCTCCTGAGTGTGTTTGATCAAAGAAACTGCATGAGAAATATATTCATATGCTCTGCTTATATCTCCTTTGAGGAAGTGGATTTTCCAAAGATGGTCCAGACATAGAATCTGATTCAGATTATCACCGTTTGCCTTGAACTCACCAATACTCTCCAGCAGTGTATCTTCTGCTTTCTTCCAGTTCGCAAAATAATAATGCAGTATTCCACTAATAGCTTTTATACTGGCAATCAGATTCTTCTTACCAGTTTTTTTAATGTAATTGAATATTTTATCAAGCTTATTAAATGTTTTGTATTTGAAATAAATCTGATATGCGATAATAGCATGCTGCAACGAAATTTCTGCCTTTTCCATACAATCGGGCAAAGTACTTGAGATATTCAGAGCCATAAAATGGGGATAAAAACAGTAGCTGGTATCTGTATAATAAAGTGCATAAGAATACTTATTAAGGATTCTGACCGCCAGCCTTTTTCGTGGGTCATCCTTTCTTAACATGAAATATTTGACAGGCGAACACAAGATCAGATGATATATCAACTGAACAAAGGTATTAAAAAGAAAACCGGATTTTCTATTGCAAAAAGGGATTTGAAGCATGGCAAGTGCATTGCGGAAACAGTCCTGAGCCTTCAGGTATTCACCTATATTCAGGTGAATACAACCTACCTTGAAAATAATCTCACAATCCTCAATCGAATTTCCTTCTTTATTTATACTTTGATAATTATATAAAAGCAGAGCCTGCTCATATTTACCATTAAGCATCAGCGCTTCTGCCAAAGCAAGCTCTATTTCCCTTTTATCAAAACTTATGCTGCTGCCCTTTTTGCAGATTTGCTCTATAAGGCCCAAAGCATTGCGGTAATAGGTTATAGCCAGCTCATATGCAGCCTTTTCTACTGCATATCTGGCAGCCTTTATGCAAAGCTCTATCGCCTTGTCTAACCTGGTTGTCCTGCGAAATGTCTCCGCTGCATCAAACAGGTACTCCACTTTTGTGGCACTTAAAACCTCATATTCCTGTGCCAGTGCCTCATAGATGAAAGTTTTTTCCTCTTCCGGGATACTTGTAAGCAGAACTTCCTGTATTTTGTCATGTGCAAATCTTACTTCACCTTTGAAATTTGTGACAAGAAATCCTTCAGATTCCAGTTTCTTGACTATTGCTTTGGATTGTGATTCATCAAAACCACCAACTTCCTCTAAAATCTGCAGCTCAATACGTCCACCCATCATTGAACTTATCTTCAGGTAATACTGCTCCCTTTCTGATAAATTCGCGATTTTGTGCTTTATAAGGCTGGCAGAATCCAGATTTCCAGGAATTTCACTTACCAACTCAGGTATGAAAACCCAGTTTTCTTTTTCTTTCTTAATTATGGAAGAATCCAGCAGATATCTTAACATCTGGATAAGCATAAAAGGATTACCATTACATTTATGCTCAAGTGTATCCACCAGAATTTCTTCATTTTTAACCTGATCAAATATCGAATATATCAGCCACACCGTTTCATTTCTGGAAAAAGGCTGAATCTCCATCATCCTGTCGGCAATCTGTGCCAGAGAATAATTAAATATGTGCCTGCACCCTTTACCTTCAGTCTTACAGGCAAAGATCAGCATTTTTGGAGAATCACTGTACTTGAATTTCATTAGAAGACTGATAGAGAGCGAGTCAATCCATTGCAAATCATCTATGACAAAAATCACAGGAAATGAGATGCAAATCATATCCAGCAACGATACCAGCATGTGAGAAATTCTTTCTGCTCCCCATTCTTTTTGCACCATTTCGCTTGTCTGAATTGAATCAAAATAGCTCTTCATCTCAGGAATCACTGAACAAATAATTCCTGAATATTCCAAATACAAATTATTCAGACGGTCTCTAAGAACTGCCTTGTCTCTTGAGTCTTTGTCCTGAATTTTAGCCAGAAAATCAAGCATTAAACTGCGAATACATGAATAAGGCTGATTTGGAGTGAACCGATTACACCTGGTTGAGATTACATATACAGAATCGATTCCTTCTTTTGACAGAAATTTTCTTATTATCTCTGTTTTGCCAATACCAGCTCCACCTGTAATCAAAAAAGAAGAGCTTTCCTTCTGTCTCAAAGCAGAAAGACCTTTATTCAGAGTTTCTATCTCCTTTTCCCGTGCTATAAAAAAGTGCAATCTGCTGACAGCAATAATGGTATCTTTTTCTCCGGGAATAAACTCTTTGACATCATTATGATTCTGTATAATACTCAGGGCTGTTTTCAGATCATGTTTTAAGCCGGTTGCGGTCTGATAACGTTCTTCCGGTGTGGAGCGTAGTGCTTTTAGCAGTATTTCATTAATATAATAAGGAATGCTACGAATGGGTTCCAGCTCTGTTTTAAGCATGAAATCCAGCAGTTCTTCGATAGTGTTTGTCCTGACCGCAAATGGAAAGCGGTTCGATAAGAGCTGATAAAGAATTATTCCTGCACAGTAAAGGTCCGATCTGGTATCCACTTTGAATCTGGTAAAACCGGTCTGCTCAGGAGACAGATATGGGTAAGTACCGGTAACCAGCCCGTCCTGCCTGCGGGAAGATTCCTCTTCAGTCATGCACATGCTCAAATCATAAATCTCCACCTGTCTGTCTTCTCTCACAAAGATGTTGCCTGGGTGAAGATCTCCATGAACAATACCGCGGGAGTGTATATGTTCAAGCGCTTCCACAAGCTGAATTATCATTTTTAATTTTTCAGCTATATTTAAATTAACTTTTGCAGCAAAGAATCTCTGAAGGGTGGTACCTTTGCGGTAAGGATAGATAATGGATACTGAAGTTTCTATATTCTCGGAAGACAGTGGCTTGAAAATGTTTGGATGATCAAAAGTGCTGATAAATTCAAGCTCCCGCTTATAGCGGTTTCTTTTTCTCAGTTCAAGAGCGGAATCATCAAACTCGCAGGATTTCATTAGAAACTGTTCATTTCCGCTTCTTGACTTAACAACACATAACCGGTGATTGTCATTGCTGAGCAAACAGTTCACAACCTCATATTCACTGCTGGCCATAATACTTCACCTTCCATGTACACCCGTTTTAATCAGGAAGTCTGGGGTTAAACATCACAGGCCACGGGTTTTCTTATAAAGCAGTAATTACCGAACTTATGATCCATTCTGCAGGAAAATACTCAATTCCGAATATCCATTATATTAACATGGTACTGGCAAGTCAAGGTAGAAATGCAGTATCCGTTTAATTTTTCTACAGATAAGACTGTTAACGGTTATCACAGGGGTACAACAGTGTCATGGCTGAGAATATAACAATTCTTTCTTGTTACCAGAAAATCAGTGAAATCAAGCTCCGGATACAATAAAGAAACCAGCTCAGATGGTTTACAGGTGTTAGGTGGCTTGATCGAAAGCAGAGCCTCAAAACCTGAGCCATCACTATTCTTCCTTAGCTCCATTATTCCTGGTCTCACATCCTTTGTTCGTCTTTCGCCTTTTTTTTCAACGGTGATTTCAGCATGTTCTCTGGAAAGCAGATCTTCAATTCTCTCTTCTATTTTATCACTTCGGTTAGCAAGCGGAATTTCAAAACAGTATTTAACAGCAATAATAGATGAATTCAGTGATGCTTCCTTGCCGGTTAAAGGATAAAAATCACTAATTCTCAACATTTCAGGCAGAAATGAATTAATAATGTTGATATCTTTGTCAAATTGCTCAGTCGTTACTATATCAAAAGCCTCTCTCTCTCCTGACACTGCAAAAGGAAGAGGTGGACCAAAAGATATTCTGGCATGTGGATTAAATCCATTAGAGTATGCCAGCTTTACTTCAGCCATCTGAAAAGCGCGATGAAAAAGCGCAACCATATCCATATGTCCTAAAAAACGCAATGCTCCGGTTCTCTGGTAAATAAAGCGATAATAAAATACCCCTTGATCGGAAGTTTTCTCAAATACACCAATATCTGCATTATAAGATGGTTCCTCCAGCAGTTTTTCATACTGAAGATTATTTTTAATCTTACCATTGCACACACCGCACCCCTTACATCCATCATGGCGGCAATCGCCGGTAGTAGCCTGCTGCATGGCTCTCTCTGCTTCACCAAGAAGAAACTCTTCAGATACCCCGGTTGAAACCGCTGCCCACGGAAGCTTCGCGGTTACAGGGATCCTTTGCAGATAAATGTCAGGATCTATACCCAGTTTGCTGGCAGCCAGAACCCACCTTCCCAAATCGAAACACTCGTCCCAGCCATCAAAGCGGGCACCATTTTTCCAGGCCTCATATATCAACTGTCCCACAGCCCTGTCTCCTCTGGCCATAACTGTCTCCAGAAGAGTAATCTGCGGATCCCTGTAAGAGACTTTGGTATTTTTCAGCGACCGTAATTCACGTTTTATGTAAATACTTCTTTGCAGCAGAGTCTCGATACTCTCCATGGGCTCTCTTCCAAATGGAGTATGAGCCTTGGGAGAGAAGGGTGAAATTGCCACATGCACAACTCTTCTTCTGGACCTCTTCCGCACCATATCTGAAATTATCGAAACCATCTGTACAATTGCATCTATATCCTCCATCGTTTCTGTTGGAAGCCCTACCATAAAATAGAGTTTCAGTGTCTGAACGTTACGGTTCAGAAGTCGTTTCACTGTATCGAAAATCATTTCATCAGTAAAATCCTTGTTGATTACCCTGCGCAACCTCATACTACCAGCTTCCGGTGCAATTGTAATTGAAGAGGTTGAAGTAACACTCTCATAAAGTTCCAGTTGCTGTTCAGTGAGTGCATCTATTCTGGTTGAAGGTAAACCAAGAGAAACATGCTTTTGTTTTTTTAACTCTATGGCAGCTCCCAAAAGTGTGGAAAAACAGGAATAATCAGCAGTGGAAAGGCTCAGTAAACCTACATCCCTCCATCCGGTAGTTTCGATTCCGCAACGAATCTGCCTCATAATATCATGAGTAGCCCTCTCCCTTACCGGGCGATAATTGATTCCTGCAGAACAGAATCTGCACCCTCTGGTACAACCCCGCATCACTTCAACAGCAAGCCTGGAATGAACTACTTCGATCAAAGGAACAACCGGTTTTTCTGGATAGTTTTCAATATCCAGAGAAGTAATTTTTGCAGCAGTAACCACCCTTTGACCATCAACCGGAACAATGTACTTGCCAACTTTTTGTGTCTGGACAAATGATGGAACATACAATCCTGGAATTTCTGATAGCAGCTCTATTTTCTTTTTTCTGGGCAAGCCTTCTTTTTTGGCATTTTCCAGAATGGTACAGATACTGATTATCGTCTTTTCACCATCACCAAGGGCAAAGACGTCCACAAATGGCGCCAATGGCTCGGGGTTTGCCACACAAGGACCTCCTGTAATGATAATCGGTTCATGCTCTTCTCTTTCGTTACTGAAAACATGAATGCCGGCAAGATCCAGCATATTGACCAGATTTGTAAATTGCAGCTCATACTGTACAGAGAAACCCACCCAGTCGGACTCCTTGACAGGCGAATAATACTCCAGCGTATAAAGCGGTATCTTCAGTTCGCGCATCAGTTTTTCAGCATCACTCCAGGGGTTGAAACATCTTGAAAGAGCCCACCTTTCCCTCTTATTAACAAGATGATAGAGTATCTGCAGCCCGAAATGGGACATACCTATATCGTAGAGATCTGGAAAACACAACACCCCATGCAGATCGATGGTTTCAGGATTTTTTCGTATTATGTTCAGTTCTGCACCTGTATAGCGCAGCGGTTTTTCCACAAAAGGAAGAAATTTTCTTTCGATAATATCTGAGAGTTTTTCCATGTATTACAACCGATTTAAATAGAGGACCTGAAATAAAAAAGAGGTATTTCCTTGAAAACTGACACTGACAGGAGGTTAATTCCCTTCAGACGCAGATTGAAGTAAAAATCATCTTCCTCTCTCCAAACGCTCAGCCAGAAACAAGGGTAGATGATTTTCCTTTATTTTTTTCTGAGTTTCCCGGTAATTATAATTTACCCGTAAAAGACTTAATTCTGAGGATTCGGAATCAAAAATAGCATAGCATGAACGCGAATCAAAATCTCTGGGCTGCCCTACACTTCCCACATTAATAAGATAATAGTTGCCCCCGTTTACTTTTATCCTGTGATCAGAATGGAGAATAATCTTTTCTTCATCCTGAATAAGTATTGAAGGCCAGTGGGTGTGGCCTATAAAATTCAATGGATGAACCAGGCTGTTGAAAGCTTCAAAAACAGCATCTTCACTGTCAGGAAAAACATAGACCCATTCCTGAGGGTTGGAAGGAGAGGAGTGGGTAAAAAACATCTCATCCTTTTCAATAGTAAGCGGAAGAGAGGACAGATACTGCTGTGCAGAAGCAGAAATATTCTGCTTAGTCCATTCCATGGCAGCAAATGCGTGAAAAGTGAAATTCTGAGTATCGATTTTACCGATTGCCGCATAATCATGATTTCCGGCTACACATAGATCCACATTCTCTTTTACCAGCTCCACACATCTCTCCGGATCCGGATAGTAGCCTACAATGTCACCCAGACAAATTACTAAATCAATCGCTTTTTCCCGGATATCATTGAGAACTGCAATAAGAGCCTCTAAGTTTCCATGAATATCAGAAATTATGGCATATCTCATTAATTAAACCCGCTTCCAGATAGTCTGTGACTGTAGATCTGGTTCACTTCTAAAATGGCTTGTTCTTCAAAATCATATATTATATTAAACAAGGTCCTTATTGCAAATATAATATTCCCCTTTATGAGGGAAGAACGTTCATCTATGCAAAATTTTAAAGGCCGGACCTGGGATAACAAACTAAGCTATGACGGATAACTGTAATAATATTCCTATAAATCATTCTGATGATTTCGCAGAAAAGATTGAAGAATTAAAAAACCATATCATTCCAGCCTCATCAGTGCTTGTTCTTACCCATGACTATCCGGATCCTGATTGTCTTGCATCTGCTTTTGGCATCTCCAATCTTCTCTCCTTCTGGGGAATAAAATCTTCGATCATCTCTTTTGGGGGCTTTGTAGGGCGGGCAGAAAACCGTGCCATGATCCGTTTCCTCAACATTAAAACAGTACCTTTTGTATTAACCGAAATCGAAGACTTTGAAAAAATAATCCTGGTAGATTCTTTCCCGGGAAAGGGAAATGTCTCTCTTCCGGTCTCAACTCCTATAGATGCAGTCATAGATCATCATCCAAATGACCCTCTGCCAGGGGCAACCTATTTCTATGATATAAGAAAAGATTATGGTGCTACATCAACCATTATTACCCGATACCTGCTGGAAGCACATTGTCCCATTACACCTAAGCTGGCTACAGCACTCTTCTATGGTATTAAAACCGATACCGGAGATATGCGCAGAGAAGTATCCCCTGATGATCTTGCATGCTACAAGTACCTTTTCGACATAATGGACCACCGTTTATTATCAAGGATAGAAAACCCCGACCGTGACGTGGAATTTTTCAAAATTCTTCATAAGGCTGCTGAATCAGCGGTAACCTATGACACCGTGGGTTACACTCACCTGGGCGTAGTTTCTACCCCCGATTACATTGCCGAGATGGCAGACCTTTTCCACAGTCTGGAGAAACTGGAATGGATGATCTGCTCAGGGCTTTTTAAAAATCAGATCTTTTACTCTTTACGATCAAAAAATGATGATAATGCCGGAGTAAACGCAGAAAAGCTGGCAGCTATTCTGGGTGGAAGCGGTGGCGGTCACTCCAGGGTGGCTGCCGGAAGAATCCCTATAGAAACAGATAATGCAAATAAAGTTCTGGAGAAATTCGAATATACGATAAAAGAAGTTTTCGGGATTTCTGGAGTTCCTCAGGAGAATCTCTTGTAAATCCTTTTTTTGACAGGAGTAATGTATGTGGAATTATACGGAAAAGGTTCGTGATCACTACCTGCACCCCCGTAATGTGGGTGAGATCGAGAACCCGGACGGTTTCGGCGAGATAGGAAATATCACTTGCGGTGATGCATTGCGTTTGACTTTTAAACTGGACAAGGATGGTAAGGTCGCAGATATACGTTTCAAGACCTTTGGATGCGGAAGTGCTATCGCGTCTGCTTCGGTACTCACTGAAATGTGTAAAGGCAAAACCCTGGATGAAATCAAAAAAATAACCAACAAGGATATTGCCGATGCACTGGGTGGACTTCCCAGAGAAAAAATGCATTGCAGTGTAATGGGACAGGAAGCTCTGGAGGCTGCAATTTCTTTCTATGAAAGCGGAGGCAAAATCTCTCCCCAGGCCCATAAAGAAGGCCATGTCATCTGTACCTGCTTTGGAATTACAGATAAAGAAATAGAAAAAGCGGTCATCGAAAACGGCCTTAAAACCGTTGATGATGTCACCAATTTCACTAAAGCCGGAGGCGGATGCGGCGGATGCAGGGATGAGATTCAGAAGATTATCGATGCTACTCTGGGAACTAAGGCCCCCAAAGAAACTAAAGCAGAACCGGTCAGACTAACCACTCTGCAGAAAATCGATAAAATACGTACCGTTCTCAAAGAAGACATCAACCCGATTCTGGCTCAGGACGGCGGCTCATGTAAACTGATCGATGTCGATGGCAACGACGTTGTAGTGGAACTCAAAGGGCATTGCTCCGGTTGTGCATTCTCCAATATGACTCTGATTTCGGTGGTCGAGAAAAAACTAAAAGAGAAAGTTTCCGATCAATTAAATGTCCGTTTGGCATGAAGGGACGGCTGAACAGGTCGTCTCTTTTGTGAAATCTTTCCACTTTGGATGTTACCCAGTCCAGCGATTTCTTTTAAATCGGCTTTTATAACATCGTAATTCTCAACTGTTGAACTTCCATAATCCTAAAATCCGCAGTTGAGGCGGATTTTAGGATAATGAATTCAACTGATTATATTTTTTGTGAAGCATCACATTTCTTAAATTTCAAATATCCTGCAATAATATCTGAAGGTTTACTCCTGCATTTCCTGAATATCAGGCAGATGCTTACAAGCACTCTTACGTAATAGTTCTTGACATAAAAGCTACCGTTTCAATATGTTCTGTATGAGGGAACATGTCAAATCCCTGCACAGAAATGACACTGAATCTATCCTTAAGTAAAGTAATATCTCTGGCAAGAGACTGCGGATTGCAGGAAACATAGATCAATCTTTGCAGCGAAGAATCTAGAATGGTTCTTATAACATTGCTGTCAAGGCCTTTACGGGGAGGGTCGACCACCGCCACGGAATAACCTTTCTGAGTCATCGCCGGAAGTAACTGATTGGTGTCTCCTGCCACAAATTTAACATTAGTAATCTTGTTTAATTTTGCAGCAATTCGGGCTGCTTCAACTGACGCTCTGTTTTCCTCTATACCGGTAACTTCAGATGCCCTGGATGAGATCCACAGGGCAATACTTCCGATTCCACTATAAAGGTCAAGAACCGATGCCCCTTGCGGAATCCATTTTTTCACTTCATCGTATAAGTTTGGTGTCTGATATGGATTTACCTGAAAAAATGTGGATAGCCCCACCTTGAACTTGATAGATGCCAGAACTTCTTTCAAATATGGCCTTCCCCACCAGATCACCTCTTTCTCTCCCAGTACCACATTGGTCCTTCTGGTATTAATATTTTGCACTATACCCACAATCCGGCTCTTTTTTTCAAGCCGATTATCTAACAATTTCAGCAGCAGATTTGACAAATGCCTGCTTCCCCGGTGCTGTTCTCCATTTGTCACTATTCCTATAAGAATCTCACCTGTACCCGCACCTTTACGCAAAAGTACGTGCCTCAGAAAGCCGCTTCCACTCTGCTCATCATATGAGCTCAGATGACATCTCTTTGCCCATTCACGAATCGCCGATACAACTGCAGTAAGATCCTTGTCCTGAATGAAACACCCGGTCTGGTTCACAACTGTGTGAGAATCAACCCCGTAGCATCCCAGAACAATTCCCCCATTTTTTTTATCGAAACCAAATGGAAGCTGTACCTTGTGTCGATAAAACCAGGTTTCCGGACTTGCCACAATATCTTTTATTGCCACATTCAGTGATGAGAAACAATCCTGAAGAATTCTCTTTTTCAGAATAAGCTGCTTAGAATAATCCGTTTCCAGTAAAGAACATCCGCCACAACGGGGAAAATGAGAACATTTATACACTTTTTTGTAGCTGCTCCTTTTTTTATATCAAACATCAGAGCTATAGGAAGATGAATACAAAATATATCCTGCCCGAAATACGTCTTTCTGTTAGAAAACGTGTTTCCAACCAATGCGACTAATCAGAATCTTACTTTCAAAATCATACCTCCCCAAAAACTTCCAGCGTCTTCCAGAACAGATATTCCCCATTCCATCATTGCAGGATTTCTTTTCTGTGCGTTTCCTGTATTGATGCTCTTTTGCACCCTCGCTCCCAGACCAGGTACAATTTCTTGTTATTTTCAGAAATCCCAATTAATTTTTATAGAAAGGTGTTATGTTCACGATGTGAACCGGCTACGATGTAGTTAAGTACACTTTAGGTTTGTCAGGGGATTTGGTTAATCGGTTAATTGAGGAGCATCGATCAAAACAACAATTATTCTAAAGGGTACTTCTATGAGAAACAATTCTATAATAACTGAGCAATTTGGATTTTATGCCATCCTTACCGATCCTCTTAAAGGATATGTGGAAACGACCAAAATGCTGATGGATAATGGAATCCAGTTTGTGCAGCTTCGCATGAAAAACTGCTCTGAACTGGAAATCTGCAGAATTGCTTATGCACTTTGTGAACTCACTGAAGGAACCTCTACTAAACTGATAATAAACGATTTCCCAAGAATTGCCCGAACCTGCGGAGCTGACGGGGTACATATCGGACAAACCGACATGCCCTATGGTGAGGTTCGTGAATTTCTGGGATATTCCAAAATCATCGGGATCTCTACCCATTCTCCACAACAGACCTCCTCTGCCGTTGCTCTCAGCCCTGATTATATTGGGATAGGCCCGGTTTACCCCACCCCAACCAAAGTAATTGCAGACCCGGTCATAGGTATCGATGGAATGAAAGAGATGCTTTCGTTAGCCACCGTTCCTGCAGTTGTTATAGGCGGTATAGATCTGACTAACCTCAGAGAGGTTCTTGAAGCAGGTGCAGTCAATTTCAGTATGGTAAGACAGTTGACCCAGTCTGAAGATCCCGAGAAGACACTTAACGAAATTAAAAAAATTTACAATGAGTATTACCCGGGGTTTTACTGAGAGAGTCAGTCTCCAGTATACCCGGTCTTTTCCAAATATCTTACATCCTTTACTGCTAATATTCATCACAGCACCGTGAAAAACCGATACAGTATCGGATGAATGGGTATTACCATGCAGATAAACTTAGAAACATGGTTTTGTCAGTACATTCAGATTGAAAATGCACTTTTTGGTTCACGATTTCTGTTTTTAGGACTTCAGGGTAGCTATGAGCTGATGAAAAAAGCGACATCAATTTGGTGGTCATTCTTGACAGGTTAACTGCAGATGATACCTGAATTCTGTGATGATTTCACTGTAACCACATGTTCGCTCAATAATTAATGTCAATTCAAAAGTACCAGTTCGGTAATAATTATCCAAAAGATTATAGAGATATTTTCCCAATACTCTTTAGAATCACAGGTGGTTTTTGAACCCATTTCGATTTCAAAGACAGCCTGATTTAATCACTGTTTTTTCATTGCCTCAGTCTTTAATTCTGCTGGCATTTTTTCGATTGCATATCTTAAAGCGGTGCGGGGCATGACCGATTTGTTTTTGATTACATATTTGAAAATCTCTTGCTGGTTTGCTTCACTGGCCGCCTTCAACATCCATCCATACCCTTTCTGGACCAAATCATCTTTATCCAATAGTAAGATATCTGCAATCTGAAAAATTTCATTGAGAAATTTTCCTTTCCTTGCAGGGATAATCAAAGTCACTGCAGATGCTCTTCGCATCCACCTGTTTTCAGATTTTGCCATAACTTTTAATCTGAAAATATTATCAGGATACATTTCAATGAATTGTCCAACCGTGTGATTGCAGAGAGTGTCACAGGAGGCCCAGTTATTTACGTAATTATCAATCCATTTTTCGAATATCCGGATGTCTTCAGGCTCATATTTTTTATGGATATAGTAGGACCAGTTGCAAGCCACAAAAGATTCTTCTATAAACCCAGACTGCCATAATTTTTCGCATAGATCAAATATTTGTGACTTTGGTTTTATTTCAATAAATCTGAACAAATTCTTGCTTATTTTATTTACAACCGGGACTTTAACTCCAAAAAACTTTATTTTTTCTTTAAAAAAGTTCTGGCAGCTTTTTTGGGTTTTTGCATCGATATTATTTTTCAGTTCTTTTCTGATTTTTTCAAGGATCTCTTCCATTTGTGCATCTCTCATAAATAATGATTAAACACCTGCTGAATCAACCGTTTCACTCATTGACTTCAATCGTAACCAGATCTTCGGTTGCTTCCACAAACCGCTGTTCCATAAATTTACGTGCGTCAATGATTCCGGAATTGTAAAACAGAGGCCCGATTTTTTCGCAGAAGAATTCAAAAAGTTCCTCAGCTTCAAATTCACCAAGATCGAGCTCATATTCTTCATTGAGAAAATTCTGCAGTTTTGCCAGAAACTCCATACGGTGTTCCACTGGAATTCTTCCCTTCAGCATATCTATGATTTTTTCATTTTTTTTCTTCTTCATTTTCCAGTATCCTGATATATTTGGCCTTGATAGTGGATGGTTCCGTACAGGCTGAAAAAGGCCAGTAAACCTGGAATCTTACAGTCCTGGCTCTGCTGACATTTATCAATCCCTTATCTATCTCCCATTCACCCGGCATTTTTACAGATGCAGATGCGCTGTCTTCACCGCAGTATAAAAAAAGCTCCCTGTTGGACACTTTCTTTATCTCATCTGTCTTATTCTCAATCTCCACAAAACCTATAACCATGTTTTGCGATTTAACCGACCTAATATCAGAGATCCGGATAATCAGACCTTCCTCCGGCTCCAGCACAATGGTACTGACTCCTGAACCGCAACCGGATGTCAAAAGGCAAACAGGCAATAAAGCAAAAAGAAAGTATTTTATCATATATTACTCCGAATAGTTTTAGGAAACAATTCTACAAAAAAATAATTCGATGACTGGTTCTGTACAATCACCCATCCAAGCCAGTGATCATTAATGAAAAAAGCGGATAATTTTTTCATTAATATTTTATGGATTTTTCTGCAGCCATTAATGAATGTTTTTTTTAAACAGTGATTTTTTAAATTGGAAAACCGTCTCTGCAGAATTATAATAATGATTATGACTACAGCCACTCCCAAAAAAGCTACTCTGATATTTGACTTCGATGGAACCATTGCAGATACTTTTTTCTTTTATCTGAGCATATTGAACAAATTGTCCAGAAAATTTGGATTCAGGCAAATTCAGCCGGATCAGGTTGAGACATACAAAAACATGGATTCCCATAAAATCATGGAACTTTTAGCCATACCCCGTTTAAAGCTCCCCTTTATAGTCTGGGAAGCCAGACGGCTTCTGAAAAATGGGTTAGAATTTGTGACTCCGTTCGCTGGAATAAAAGAGACCATTGAACAGATCCGTAAAAAAGAGATTCTGTTAGGCATTATTACATCTAATTCTACCAGAAATGTGCGCTCATTCCTGAAAAAATACCAGTTTCCTGAATTCGATTTCATCTATTCCTCTTTGCAGATCTGGAATAAAGCCAAAGCCCTTAAACGAGTGATTCAACATCATAAGCTTCAACCGCAAACAGTGTTCTATGTAGGTGATGAAACCAGGGATATCGAGGCTGTCCGGGAAGCGGGTGTAAAATCCATAGCAGTGACCTGGGGGTATAATTCAATTGACTTACTAAAATCATTTTCTCCTGATTTTCTCATTTCTGATCCTCAGGAGATTATTGGGATTCTAAATAATTCTCTGCATATATGAGAAAACTTTTTTTACTGTTTAAATATTGATTACAGGTAAAAAGAGGCCCATTTTTTGCACTCTAAAAAATTGTAAATTTCTGCAGATTTATAAAACCCGAAAAACTATAGCAGATAAGGGTGAGAAAGAAATATTGAGGCGATAGAAGTCATTTTACTGCTGATTCTGATATTAGATAAAAATACAGGTGCTTATGAAAACTATTCTTCTTAAAAGCGGATACTCTATTCCGGTGATAGGATTAGGAACCTGGTTGATGAGCGGCCGAGAGTGCTTTGATGCTGTATTAATAGCGCTGGAAAATGGGTATCGCCACATAGATACTGCTACTGCCTACGAAAATGAAGACGATATCGGTAAGGCGATCCAGACATCAGGAATAAACCGAAAAGAGCTATTCTTAACCTCCAAAGTGTGGTATCAGAAATTACGTTTCAAAGATGTGATCGACCAGTGTCACAGTTCTCTAGAAAAGCTGCGTACCGATTATCTGGACCTGTTTCTAATTCACTGGCCAAACAAGTTTATTCCCATTAATGAAACATTCAAGGCTTTTGAGAAACTTATTGAAGAGCACAAAGTCAGAAGCATCGGAGTCAGCAACTTTACAATCAACCATCTTAATGAAGCTCTAAAATCAACACCTCTGCCTATTGCAGTTAACCAGGTCGAATTTCATCCGTTTCTTTACCAGAAAGAGCTATATCAATACTGTAAAGAAAAACAGATTGTCATAACTGCCTATTCGCCCCTAGCAAGAGGAAAGGTATTCGAAAGTGATCTCCTGCAAAAGATTGCACAAAACAAGGATAGCGGCCCCGGGCAGGTCGCCCTAGCCTGGCTAATCAAAAAAGGATTGGTGGTTATTCCCAAATCCTCTTCAGAAGAACATATCATCACCAATCTTGAAGCACTTACTGT
>CAYPMS010000027.1:0-40978 GCA_964411655.1 uncultured Fibrobacter sp. | reverse complement strand
TTAGTTGCTTTTTTTCTTTTTCTGCAATGTTCAATTATCTGTTTAAAATCTCTTAACACCTCTTCTGAGATCAAAATCGATCCAGTTTCTGGTGAAATTAAGATCAGTAGCTCTCCCAATGCTTTAAAGACAATCCTTTTTTTTGACGAAAGACTGGCCCCCGGTGGTTTTCTCTATGCTTATCCAAACAAATCGATAATCAGCGACATTGATACTGTTTCAAAGAATGGAATATTATCGGTTCAGATGACTCTGGATGCAACAGATTATTCCGGCGGTGCAATCTGTCTGGGCAATAGTGTTGATTTGAAGGCTTATAGAAATAACGGAGCTTTGAAGTTCTGGATAAAAGGGAAACAGGGGGGAGAAAAAGCCTGGATAACGCTGATGGACCAGTCCAGCTCATACAGAGAAAAGGCAGCAGTAAGACTACCCTTAAACAGATACACAAAAATCACCAAAGAATGGCAACTGGTTTCAATCCCACTTTTTCACTTTTCAGACCGGGGAGTTTTCTGGGATGCCAATCTGAGAGCCGAAATACCCTGTGATTTCGATTGGAACAGGGTTGCTGAAATCAGAGTGGAAATTAAAAAGGATGAAAACCAGACCTTTACAGTTTTTCTTGATGATATATGCATAGAGCCCAATATTTTTGACACCACCGGTATACAACAAAAGATATCCTGGAGTGACCATGTAGAATCGGTCTATCCACCCCGCTCATGCATCAAGAATACAAATGAGATAATTCTGAGTTTTTTTGATGGAAAACTGCCAGAAAACAGTTTTACCTACGTTTATGGTGGTAATACAGCCTGTGTCCTTCAGAAAAATGCCATGTATTCAGACAGAAAGATTCTGGCATGTTATCTGGATGATAATGAATACTCAGCGGTTACCATAACAACCGATCAAAAAAATTCAATAGACCTCAGGGACTATAGAAAAACAGGGGGATTAGTTTTCTGGGCAAAATGCGGTTTTAAGAGTGCCAGTATCCATATAGGCTTTCTGGATCATCAAAAGGACAGGAAAGTGCAATCACGGGTTTTAATGGAGCAGTATGGTGAGTTGACCGAGGACTGGAAATTGTTCACAATACCTTTATGCCATTTTTCCGATATCGGTTTATTCTGGGATGAAAAATTGAAACAGGAAATTGAATCTCCTATATCCTGGAACTTAATCCATGAACTCCGCTTTTCTTGTGTAAAAAGAAATTCTGAAAGCAATGATACTGTTCCGGTAACCATATATCTGGACAACATCTACATTGTTAAAAACATCTCTGATACATCAGAATTTGAAAGATACTGGAATAACTTTCAAAGCACAGAACCCGAACTTTTACTTCATGATTTTCAGGATAGTGAAAAGCTTCACTGGATTATTTCAAAAGGTCCAAAAAGCGAATGCAGTTTTAAATTAATTGATGCGCCAGCAGACGCACCTGATGATGTTTCAAAGTGTATGTCATTTTCTTACTCTCTTCTTGATTGGTGCGATATTTTCTGTCCTTACGACAGTATTGGTTTTGATTCTTTGAAACGGGATTGGACAAAACACTGGGGAATCCGGTTTCATTTGTATACAGACAAGGAGTATCAGGGGGTAACCATACAGATAACAGACAGTACAAATGAAATCTTCGTAACCAATGTAGGTGCATTACGTGGATGGAATGATATCATTCTTCCATTCCGGGAATTCTCAAAATTCACACATCTCCAGTCAGACAATAGGATTCAGAATAACTTTCTATACCTTAATGGAGTCCGGAGGATCGCTTTTAAAGTCTCTGGAAACAACACCTGCGGAAAATTCATGATCTCAAATGTAAGGCTTACCAACGAACGTGATTTTAAGACAAAAATTTTACCTGCAGGTTTTGAAGTTCAGACAAATTAAAATCTAAGGGGATTAAAAAAGGCTGGAAGGAACTCTTGTTTCGATATATAAGACCAGGTTGATTAAAAAAAACCAGAGTGGGAATTAATACCGTTTCCCAATTAAAAGTACATTGGTATTATTCCCACTCTGTCCGTCGTTCTATTTTATGCAGTTTTCTCTCCAGCAGCACTGGTATTGGTCACATTCAACTTTTCCTGTACCAAAGCAGGCATAATTTCCTTCTTTAGCCTGAATTGACCGGATAAGTTCTGCATTCTTGAGTTTTGAAGCATTACGGATACCCATGCTCTTGGCAATGGATACAATCTTACTGTGTGTCATCACAATTCCTTTCCCTGAATATCTTTTGTGAATAATTATGATATCATAATAGAAAAATAGTGTCAATAGTTATTTAGGTGTTTTTTTTTAGAAAGCAGGAGTCGGGACCATGAACAACCATTGTAATTTCAGATAAACAACCAGTTTCATAAGCCAATTTTTTACCGGTTAGCTAAAGTGTAACTTTTCCTCTATTACTAACCAGTCCCATTCATCAATCTGTATGTAATAACAGTGTTGCGATTGGATAACCGGAATTTATTGAGCGGCTTTACTGCATAATTCAGAGGACGGTTAATAGCAGAACCTATACACTTTTTATACACAAGAGATGTTTTTCCAAATCAAAGTATCGTCTGAGCCTGGATCAATTTATTTTACCAGAGATGTTCAAAAGGACCCAAACTGAAAAAGGAAATGAATATGCCCAAATTTTCTGTATACACATTTCTCTCAGCTTTGATTCCATTGTTCTTTTTCTCACTCTCACCAGTCGATGCCTCCAATATTATCCTTGTAGAAAAACTGGATATCGCACAGGTCTGGGCAGGACACCCGGTTAACTTCGCCATCAAGACTACAGAGAAATTGCAATGTGTAGCATTTTATAACACCAATCGCCGAATGGTGGTTGCTTCCCGATCACCAGATAGTACCTCCTGGAAATATACCGAGCTGCCGACCACCACTGGATGGGATTCACACAACTATATAGCAATGGCCATAGATGACTCCGGCTACATTCACATAAGCGGAAATATGCATAATGTCAACCTTATCTATTTCCGTTCAAAAAATCCATGGAACACCAATTCATTTGAATCCCCAGAGATGATCGGAACTCTTGAGAACAGCATCACCTACCCTGAATTTATAATGGGCCCCAACAATCAACTCTTTTTCCAATACCGTACCGGTGGAAGCGGCAATGGAATCACCATCTGCAACAGCTATGATACTAAAACAAAAAAATGGACCCGGTTGACCAGTAAAGGATTATTTGACGGAGAAAATAAGGTAAGCGCCTACCATATTTCTCCGGTCCTGGGACCTGATAACTTTTTCCATATTATCTGGATGTGGCGGGAAACACCGGTTGCCAACACCAATTTTCATATATCACACATGAAAAGTATTGATCTGATCACCTGGCAAACAATGAATGGGAAAGAGATCTTCATACCTGTTAAAACAAGTACTCCTGGTGTAGTCGTGGATCCTATCCCCAGCGGACGGGGACTCATAAACATGGATTACTGGATCAGTTGGGACAGACAAAACCGTGCAGTAGTTACCTATCACCGTTATGATGACAACAATATCAGCCAGATTTTCAACACCCGATGGGAGAACGGAAATTGGAAAATCTATCAAACCAGTAACTGGACCGGTTTCAAATGGAATCTTGATCGTGAAGGTTCACTGTCACACGATATCGCAGCAACACCGCTTTCCGTTGATGAGAATGGTGAACTAATACAGGACTATGTATATCAAAACCAGAAGATGAAACGATGGATTCTCAATGAAGAAAACCTCAAACCTCAAAGCGATATCGTTTACGAACCACCACAGGTGATGAGAGAATTATATGAAGTAGAATCCACATTTCCAGGTATGCAGGTCAACCGTATCCGTAATGGAGAATACTACCTGAAGTGGGAGACCATGCCCATCAATCAGGATAAATCCCGTCCTGATGGCACTTATCCTCCTGCAAGCACATTACGTATCTACAGGTTCTCTACTCAAACAGAAGTTCAGATACATACCCGGGTTTCTTACGGTAATTTTTATGTAAAGAAAAGCCATTCCAGTATAATTATTACAGGTGGTATACAAAATAATCATCAGAAGAGTTCCTTAACTGCATCTGTTTTTTCCTCCAATGGGAAACTGATGCTAAAAGAGAGTTTCCTTAACGGTAAACAATGCCGAATCTCTGTCAGAGATTTATCAACAGGACTGTATATAATCAAAATTACACCAGAAAAGACGCTCTCCGATATCAATACTATTTTCTGTAAAAAGCTGCTGTTGCAATGACCTGCTGAGATTTGACTAAGCTGTCAGTGTGTTCGGTTACAAATTGCTCCCCCAAAAGACGCTAAGAGTATTACCTCAGGCCTACCCTTTACAGTAGTCACTACGGAGGGTGGAGAGAAAAAAAGCCCTGACAAAGCAGGGCTACGATAATCAAGATGCGGTCAAAAACAATGTACTTAAAATTTAGAATAGTTTTTTCAGTTTATCGGCAGCCTTATTCTTTAATTTCTGTCCCTGTTCGGGAGTTACCGGTATTTTCTTCTTTAACTCCTCTTCCAGCTTCTGCTTTTCTTCTGTAAGTTTCTTCTCCACGACTTCCTTATTCTGTTCAATCGCACTCTTAACAGTTTGAGTCACCTGCTCTTTTGGAGTCTGTGGCTTAGAATCCGTAGTTGAGCTGCTGCTTCCCTTTCCAAAACCACTAAAGGAGGGTTTGGGGTCAGATGCTGTACCGGAAAGAGCAATTTTTAGGGTAATTCTTCCATCTGCATCATAAGGTATGCCCACATTATCCAATAATCCTGATGCGGAACTGAGTTTGGTTCCTTGCAGCAATCCCTGCAGCTTGCTCTTACTGGTGTTTTGAACAGCAAGAACCTTCTGAGATGCAGCTTTGGTCATCCTGTGATCAATATTCATGTCAAGTCCTGCATCGAAACCCACATTTCCGCTGAGATCCCAATCACCGGCCAGATCAGATTGAAGAGAGAAATCATCAAAGTAAACCGTCTCATCTTCAATACGCAATGTAGTTTTGAGATTACGGAAATTAATATCTTTGGCATCGATGAATTTACTCAGGATACCGGAAATCCTGTTAAGAATAAGGGAATTGGAAATCTTTCCATTGGCAAGCTTTGCATCTATGGTTCCTCTTAGGCTTTTTGAAAGTTCCTGCTGTGTTCCTCCGGAGGTGGTCAGATCACTTTTAAGGTTGATTTTTCCATAAAGGTTGTTCTGCACGTTTCTCAATTCTTTGTTCAAAGCATTTGTTGGCTTTATGAAATTACCGAAACGTGTCAGCAGATCATTGACTTCCACTTCTGAAACAGTCAGGTTATTCTTAATAGTTACAGATTTTGTATTGCGCAGATCTGCATAAATCTTTTCAGTTATGACACCACTGGCAAATCCGGTCTTTATATCAAGATCTGCAACATCATTAAGCACCGAAACCTGCATCTTCATATTCTTCATTTCCACATTCTTATAGACTATTTTAGAGGCTGCGATAGTGCCTTTCATGTCTATGCCGGGAAGTGGTGCAATAAGCGGTCCCTCTGAAGAATTGGCATCTTCTTTAGCAGCAACTTTATTTTCAGTATCAGCCGATTCTTTGGCTGACGGCAGGAATTCATCAAAATCCAGCAGAGGTGATGTAATTTTAAAATCGATTGATGGTCGTGGTGCTTTCTTTGTGCTATCAACAATAACCATACTGAGATAGTTGTTGATTGATGCATCCATTTTCATCGATGAATTTCCTATTGCTAACGACAGGTTGTGTCCAATTGCTTTCGAAGAAAGCGTGAACAGTCCATTGATCACTGCAGGTTTTACCAGAGGCGGCCACTTTATGGATACATCCTTCAAATCGGCTCTGCCTTTAACATCCAGTTTCAATGGATCTGAGGGGTCAACCACACCTTTGGCAGAAATATCGGTTTTTACTTTACCGGAAAGTGATGCGCCATCAGGTAAACTGGCCATCTGTTTAAGATCACCAAGATCCACATCCGCTTTTACCAGTAAGTCAATCACCGGACTGGCAAAATCCTTTACGGTCCCCTTCAGCTCTATTGGATTTGAACCAAATAACATGCTCAGATTCCCGATATTTAGGCTGTTTTCGGTAAAATTAAGCGATGTATTGATTTTACTTATTGATTTAGGCAGGTCAGAATATTTTACCATTCCATCCCTGATTGTCAGACTTCCCTGCAGCGGGAATTTAGCATTTTCCGCCAAATCGCCTTTTAAACTCAGGTCAAGTTCTGCTGTTCCGGATGCTGCCAGTTTGGCCAGTTCAGGTGCCAGCTCACGCGGAATCTCAGCCAGAATATCCTTTATCTCTATGGGATCGGAGTCAATCTGCAAATCCAGATGCGGAACAGTGTTTAAATTGCTGACAATACCGTTAAGGTTAAGAAAGACTTTCTGAAAAGACAACCGCACCTTCTTAAGATCAGCCTTGCCGCTTGCCAGATCCGCCTGGACATCATGACTCAGACTAATCCGCAGATTACTAAGAGGTTTGGTAATCTCTTTTGTTTTAACCGAGACTTGCGAAAAAATCAGATCACCGGAAGTATTTACATCTTTGAGCTCTTTATCTATGGAGAATCTCACAGTCTGGTCCATATCTCCAACCCTGAATTCCTGGCCCGACCTCTTATCCTTGTAAGTAAATACTCCATCCTGAATTGTAAATTCTTTCAGGGTTATGGGTACCGGCAAAGCAATCATACCTTTACCAGTGCTCTTCGTTACAGTATCCTGTTCAGTTTTTTTGTCTTTGGGCATCAAAGCCAGATCATCGTAATTAAAATGGCCGCTTGAATCGATTTCAAGAATAACCTGAGGTTTTTTTAAAAGGATTTTTGATATTTCAGGCTGTTTTTTTATCAGGGAAAGAAACGGTATCTGAACAACAAGATTATCCACCTTTACAAAAGGATCATCTGAGAAACCCTGACGCACTGTGTTGGAAACCTCAAGTCCGGTCAGGTTTACTCCCATAACAGGAAAAAATTTCAACGATGCCTTCTCCAAAGTCACCTTCCTGCCAAGAACCTTTTCCACCTGCGGAATAATAAGTGCTTTTAATTTTTCTGGTGGAAACATTATCCATAAAGTCAGTACTGATGCAATCAAGGCTACGAGAATCACCCCAAGGGTAATCCCGACGATTTTAGTTTTTTTTCCCATATAATCCTCGGATTTTTATGGATTGGTTGATTATTTATTGGAAACTGTCCCTGCTTTAAAACAAACATTTGCCAATAGCAGATATCAATTAGTCTTAATCTGGATTTAAAACGTTCAGATTGCTAATCCTCTTTTGCTCTTGTTAGATAATAACACACCTATAATCTAACTGTCATAAATTGAACATATTAAAATATATCTATGAAAACGGATAAGCCTGAGTTTTATTATGGTTTTCTTCTTTAAAAAGGTTACCTTCAGGAAGAAGTTTGGAACTAATTTAAATAGCTGATCCGATTTTGATTTTTTCCCGGAAATAATGAAGGATCAGAATTTACCTGAAATTGAGAATAAATGGAAGAAAAAGAAGTTATAAGCCTGCAGAATATTAATAAATGCTTCGGATCATTCACTGCCGTTAAAAACTTAAGTTTTTCCGTTCCCAAATCGATTTGTTTTGGGTTTCTGGGACCAAATGGAGCCGGAAAAACTACAACTATGAAGATGATTTATGGGGTTAGTAAGAGAGATTCTGGCTGCACAGGGAAAATGTCAGTATTTGGATTTGATCCTCAAAAAGATGCTCTGGCCATAAAATATCTCTCTGGGGTTGTTCCTCAGGAAAACAACCTTGATGAAGAACTCAATGTGGAGGAAAATCTGAAAATTTTTGCCCGTTTTTATGGCATTCCCTCAAAAGAAGCAGACAAAAAAATAAGGGAATTGCTGAATTTTATGGAACTTTCCGAAAAGCAGCGCTCCCGGATTAAGGAACTCTCAGGAGGAATGAAAAGAAGGCTTATCATTGCACGTGCACTGCTAAATAACCCCAGACTTCTGATTCTGGATGAACCCACCACCGGACTTGATCCCCAGGTACGTCATCTGATCTGGGAAAAGCTGAGAAATTTGAAGCGGAAAGGTATGACTATTCTTTTGACCACCCACTACATGGATGAGGCTTTTCAGATCTGCGATCGCATAATAATCATGAATAGAGGAGAAAAGATTCTGGAAGGCAATCCACACGCACTGGTTGATGCCAATATAGAACCATTCGTGCTGGAGATCAATACCAAGGATTCTTTTCAGAAAATAAAGGAGAATGTCCCGGTAGAAATCAGAGTCGATACCTCCACAGATGTGGTTCGAATCTACAGCCGGGAACAATTTATTCTAGAAAGGCTCTCTAAAGCACTTAATCCCGGCGAGTATTATCTTCGCCAATCCAACCTTGAGGATCTTTTTCTTAAAACCACCGGGAGCACTCTTAATGCACTCCAATAAAACCAGACTTTATCCAACAACATTCAATAGAATTTTCAGCGTATGGTTCCGCCATTACAGGGTATATACCAAAAGTCTCATAAGCAATGGCCTGCCACCCTTTCTTGAACCACTGATTTTCCTGGCAGGAATCGGTCTTGGCATGAACAGATATATCGACCAGATGGCAGGAATTCCGTATACCACTTTTCTGGCAACCGGACTCCCCATTACTGCCGCAATGTTTACATCTGCATTCGAACTCACATACGGCACATTTATCCGGTTGGAGTTCGACCGGGTATATGATGGAATGCTGGCCTCTCCCCTGAGTGTTAAAGACATGATGCTTGGAGAGATTCTGTGGGCCGGTACAAAGGGACTGTTTTTTTCTTTTGCAGTAACCATTGTGGTTACTGCATTTGGGTTTATTCCTCTTCCCTGGAGTCTGTTTACACCGGTAATAGGATTTCTGACCGGAATCATGTTCGCCACTTTTTCACTTCTGATAACCACCTTTGTTAAAAACATCAACCATTTCAATTTTTATTTCACCGGATTTCTCTCTCCCATGTTTTTCTTTTCAGGTGTGGTATTTCCAATTGAAAACCTTCCACCTTTCTTAAGAATTATTGCAGAATTTTTTCCTCTCACCCATGTGGTAAGACCAACCAGAGCATTGTGCCTGGGAGATTTTTCACCAGCTTTATCACTTGATTTTCTGTTTATCATGGCTTTTACAATTATTAGCGGTTGGCCTGCAATTTACAGAATTGAAAGAAGGCTGATCAAATAGATAAACTGCTCTTATGAATTATAAGCAAGGATGTCATTTCAACAAGGCTGCAATATGCCCGATAGTCATTCCGACGAGGCGTCAGGGAGAAATCTTTTCATAGCTATTCTCCCAATACCTGCATCTATTCAAATATATCTGAATCATGACCAGGGGAAATTTTCTCACTTCCGTTCGAAATGACCAAATGAAAGAACATTCACCAAACCGTATTTATCACCTCTTTACCCCAATATTAATTTTACTGCTGAATTTTCTATCGGGTCCACTTACATTAATTACCGCCAGGTAAGTCCCAGTCCCCACTTTTCTCCCGTTATAATTGCGACCATCCCATACGAAATACAGACGGTTTGTTTGGCTATGAAAAACCATAGTCTTTTTCTGAATAACAGGATTCTGAACCACATCATAGATAGAAACAGTTCCCTTTAATGGATATGAATGAGAGATGGCACGATCAGGCTCAACGATGATCACCATACCATCGGCGGGAAGACTTACATTATTAAGGGCGTAAGCTTCTTCAACCGGCTGAGGAATAGCCCTCCTCCCTTCAGTGAATGGATTGTTTTCAGCAAGATAACGTATCTGAAAATGATAGGTAATTGTTATCAGCACCTTACGATTGATATATGCTGTCTGTGTTATGTTTACCTTATCAGTAATATTAGCTTTATCAGATATCCAAATTGAATCATTTTGCTGGATTCCATTTTGATGGTACACGTTTTGTATTTGACCAATGTAATTAGCATCGTTAAGCCTGTTATCAGGAAATGTGTTTACGGTATATACCGCTGCATCCGGCTTTTGAAATAGGAACGGCTGATTGGAGTAAATTTTTTTTATCGGCTCAGAAAAAGTAATCCTGAGCATCTGATGATCCTGGTTATACCAATCCAGATGAGCACTGTTGATAACAGGAGCAACACTGTCTAAAACTGAAACCGTACCTCCGATCAAATAACCTCCTTCAGGAAGATGTCCGCCTCTTACTGCGATTCGGTCTCCTGGAAAAACAGAGGTCCTTGGCATTGCTGACAATTCCCTGACTGTTAAAAAAATTGTCGAGTCCAATATACTGATGTTAAGAATGGAGAAGAATCTGAAAGAAGGCAAACTGATAAGTTCCTGTACTCTCTGAAGATCATTGTCATGTAAAGGCCCGGTAAACCGGATTTTTATCCTATCGATAAATCCATCTCTATTCATGTCAAAGTAGGCAGCCTGCGTAAGCACAACCGGAAAATCCATCAGGTTGACAGTCAATGGGACTCGCCTGTTGAGAGGATTACTTTGAATATTAGACAGGTTATCCCCGATAGAGGCAGCAGTATTGATCCAGACCGAATCACCTATCATTATTGTATCCTGTTGAACAGAGACCACTTCTCCTGTGTATCTGCCCTCATTATCCTGAAAAACGGCTCTCAAAGTTGCCTCATACTCATCAGCCCCAGGTCTTAAAAAACGGAAAGGCATTTCACTATTTATTGGGGCTACCGGTTCTGAAAAACGTATCAGTACAGAATCTTCTCCCACATCATGAGCATCCAGATGAGCCCAGAGAATAACCGGTGCAACCCGGTCCTGTACCAGGATATTGGCCCCCAATACCAGAACTCTTTCCAAAATCACCCCCTGAGTCAGAATAATTCGATCGTTTTCTGTGACTGCAGTATTGGGTTCATCTCTATTTTCCTGCACTATCAGAACGATTGTGTTTTCTTCAAGATATTGACTTTGAATGGTAAAATTTCGATAATCAGGCAAAGATGTCAAAGAGAGAATAGCACTCAGGTTGCTTTCACTGACAGAACCAGAAGTACTGATTGTGATACTGTCAATAAAGCCATCTGCATTCCGGTCGTAGTATGAAGCCCCGGTGAAAGTGATTATATCATCAAAACGAAGCATCTCCAGAAATACTCTACGGTTCAGGGAATTTTGCTGTACGTTACCTGCATTGTCGGTAATCAATGCATCTGTATTGATCCAAACAGAATCTCCCTCACTCATATAGGAAATATTATTGGGAATGCCGGACACTATGCTGTCAGTCAATGTCACAGAAGAGAGATATATCAGATACGAGACACCCGAAGGCTTCCTGAAAAGAAATGGCCTCTGGTGAGTAAACGGTCTGATTTTTTCAGAGAGAATTACCCTTAATGAATCTACAACACCTCCATAAGAGATTAGCTGAGCAGACTGCAAAACAGGAGCAACACTGTCTATTGGCGTAAGCTGAGTTTCCATCACCTTACCATTACTGCCTGGCAGAACTACTTCAAGAAAACGAATAATATCATCACTGGTAACCGAAGTAACAGGAATATCCCGGTTCTCATTTACCAGTAACACCACTGTATTGTCTGCCGGCAGAATTATCTGAAAATCGGGTGAAAAATTTCTCCATGCCGGCAGCCGGATATTTTGTCGGAGAGTGGAGATGTCCCGCTGTACAATAGGGCCGGAATGTGTGAGAACGATACTGTCAATAAAACCGTCAGCATCGCTGTCATAATATACTGCTCTTGTAAAATAGATGCTTTCGTTGTGTGCCACCGTAACTGCTGCTATTATAAGTATAGCAAATACTACCAGTTGTTTTCGCATTGGACACCTCTGATTAAAGGTCTATTTATTTACTCTTAATTCCATCTATCTGATCATCCGGAGAATTTTCATTTTGCTGCTGATCTTTTTTCTGTTCTAGTTCATTACGGATTCTCAGAACCGTAACCAAAGCGTATTCCAGATCTTCACGAAGTTTCAGAAATGCCTTTTCAAAAAAGCGGATTCGCCTGTGTTCATCTGCATTTCGGATGTTAAGATCGATATTTTGCTTTAGCATTTTTTGCTTCTTGTGAAGTCCATTTATTTTATCATCGGTTATTTTTATCAGATTAATCCGGGCAATTCTGGTGATCTCCTCCGCTAAAGAATCATAGGTAGTCCGTATACTGTCATATTGAAGAGCATGTTTTTTAGAAACATCATCTCCTGCCAGCTTATATCCTTCCATAGTTTTTGAAGCCATCATTAGATATTTCTCAGCAACGGAATAATTTTTCTGTAATAAATATCCGTAAGCCTGTAAAAGCTGCCCTTCAGACTGAATAATTTTCTTTTTACTGACAGCCTCAATCTGCTTACCGACATCGATACAATCCTGCCATTGCCTTGATTTCACCGCTGCCCATCCCAACCCAAGTTGTGCATCTTCATAATAATAACTCTCCTTGGGAATCATCCTTAATGCGGTAACCGCCTTAGCCATCGCCTTTTCTTCATAATAAAGATATCCCAGCATAATCAGAGAGCGATTAACAATCTCTTTCTGTGCCGCAGTTTGTGCAACCTGGCCGTTTATCGCATTCAGCAGATGCATTTCAACTACCCTGTTACCACTGTTTAAAAAAACATGTACCGTAGCCAGGGAATGCTGAGCAAAAGAGTAAAGAGAATGGTCTTCGGTGATCTGCTCAAATACAGAAGCTGCCTGTTTGTAGTTGCCAAGGATTATTTCTGTTTCTCCCATATAGTAAGCAGCATGCTGTTTAATGGAGTCTGAGACATCGCTGCCTGAAATCACCTCATATTGACGCTTGACCTGTACATAATTTCCGTTACGATAATATAAACGCAAAATTCCCAGATCAGCCTGCACGGCATAGGAACTCTGAGGGTACTTTTCCTTTACTTTTTTGTATGCCTGAAGAGCAGCCGATCGCATATCCAGAAATTCCAGACAGGATGCGGCAAAATAGGCAACAGCATCACTTTTAAAGAATTTTGGGTAATCAGCAAGAAGCCTGCTGAAAGCGAAATAAGCATCCCAGTAATCCTGGTTATGATAACTTCTCATAGCCCTGGTGTAAAGATTGTTAAGAGCATATTTCCCTTTATTCACCAGACGCATTGCATAAAGTTCTTCCCGATGACGCCCAAGCTGAGCAGAGCCATATAGAGAATGACTGCCCAATAAATCAGCCTGCAAATTCTGACGAAACTGATAATGAAAAGCCAACTCTTTCCCCATGTTTACATTAGGCATATTCACACCAAATACCAGACCGAAACTTCCCAGATCATTCCACTGATTAATATCGGTAAAGGCCATCATTTTCAGATATGGTATTGGTGAAACACCCACCTGCAGTTCCATATCCCAGTCAAATTTCCTGTTATCCAGAAAAAGAGACGGCCTTGAATTTAGATCACTCATACATATCTGATAGTCCACAAACATTCTGTTCTTAAAAAATGATGCATGATACTGGGTCTTGATCTGGGCAGAATAAGGCATATCTTTGCTGGCTGATACTTTGGGGGAAAAAAGATTTCTATAGGCAATTCCAACTACATGATAACCAAAATCCGGATGATCGGTAATGCGATAACTTATGCCAAGATCTGCCCCCAAACCCCAGCCTGGCTCCCCGAAGTTTCCCTGATATACCAGATTAAGATTGGAACCAACAGAAATTTTTCCCCAGGGATTTATGGCATAAGATCCCATAAACAGAAAATTATTGTTTCGGGTTGTTCCAGCTTTCAGCAGGTCCTGGTTCTGGAAAACGTATCCCACCACATCATTGCCGTTTTCCCCCATAATAGTAAGCCCCACAGTCTGATACAATCTAATAGGCATTGTTGCTCCCAGTTCCCAGACTCTGGCAGGATCACCAGAGGAAAATGACAACGCACCTCTGACTTTTAAATATGGCTCTTCCATAATCATAGCCGGATTATCGACTGGTGATTGATTAGCAAACACCTGACGCCATTTATTGGACAGTAAATATTCACCCGGTAATCCATCTGCATAAATCAATTTTACCGGCAGCAGTATGCAAAAAGCCAGACAGAGAGATTTAGCATGAGTCATACATAACTCCGCTCTTAAAATTTTAAGTTGTCAGAATTATTCTGTTTTACTGCAGAGAAGGAATTGAATGACAATAGTCACTTTATTGTCATAGCACAAATGCTGCCAAACTGATGCGCTTTACTTAATCGCTTAGGAAGAAAAAGCAGTGACAATGAAGCAAAACTTTGAGAAAATTGATCCGGTTGAACTTAAAATGGGATATTACTGAAAAGAGCAATATCTGCCAGCACGTACGCAAAGCAGACACTGTCAATCATGTGGCTTTATAAAGTCCTCCCTCTGAGCGCAGCAGCTCCAGAGTCTGAACCGGTTTGAACTGAATTGAGTAAATAGTAGCAATCACTTCGCGATCCATAATGCTAAGCAACCCAAAAGTCGGAGGCATATTCTTTTCCATTGGTCCTTTCAGATGCCCCGGATTCATATACAAACGGCCATCCTCCAGACGCATCTCATAATGATGAGTGTGTCCATAGAGAATGATATCCGATCTGGTAATATCGTCTTCTGAAACATCTTTTTCGAAACTGTGCACCAGCATAATATTAAGCCCCAATATGGTCTCAAAAGCCTTTGCCGCCAGTTTCCCGCTTTTATAACGATTATCATAGATTCCCGGCACCTGTACAATTTCCAGATACAGTTCTTCCAGCTCTTTTATATCATCATAGTCATCACCCAGATGATAAAGAGCAGCAATTTTCTGACGATTCACCAGAAAATCTGCAACAGTCTTCAAATACTCTATATTACGATGGGTATCGCTTACAATTCCAATTTTCATAGCCAGACCTGCCTTTAAACATTAATCGCAACCGGAACTGACTGGGAAATACGCCCTAACAGGTTGTTATACTCTTGTAAATAAATTTCAACCTGTAAAGCCACATTTTCTGCAGTAAAACCAAATTTTTCATCAAGCACCTTATAAGGTGCAGATGCCCCGAATCTCTGGAGCCCAAAAACTTTTCCTAAAGGACCAACCAGTCCTTTCAAGCTGTCTGGCAGCCCTGCAGTAAGACCAAAAACCGGCACTCCAAATGGAATAACCGATTCCTTGTACTCGGGTGATTGCTCATTGAAAAGTCCTTCTGATGGCACAGAAACCACCCGAACCTTTAAACCTTTTTCGGCTTCGATTATCTTGGAACCATCTATCAAAGTAGCAACTTCTGAACCATTGGCAACCAGAACTATATCGGGATGTCCCTCACACTGCTTAACCACATATCCCCCCCTGTAAGACTGCAGTGCATCATTAAATCTTGTGGAGCCGGCTAAAGCTGGAAGATTGTTAATATTCTGCCGAGACAGGATCAATACTCCCGGAACATCTGCTTCCATAAGCATTTCCCAGCCAACAGTGGTCTCATCCACATCTGCGGGCCTGAACACTAACATGCTCCTTTTCCCATCCAGATTTTTCATCTTCTCCAAAAGTCTTATCTGAGCCTCCTGCTCGACAGGCTGATGAGTAGGCCCATCCTCACCCACCCGGAATGAATCATGAGTAAAGACATATATTACCGGCAGTTTCATAAGGGCAGCCATGCGGATTGCCGGTTTCATGTAATCAGAAAATGTAAAGAAAGTAGCGCAGACCGCTTTCAGTCCACCATGTGCTGCAATTCCGTTTATAACCGTTGCCATAGTGAGCTCTGCTACTCCTGCCTGCAAAAAAGCGCCTGAGAAATCATTTTTCTTTAATACTTTGGAATTTTTTAGGAAACCATCGGTTTTATCGCTATTACTAAGATCAGCAGAGGAGACGATTAGATTTTCCACATTTTTAGCCAGAACACTAAGAACTGTTCCAGAAGCATTTCTGGTTGCAGAGTTAGCTTTCTGCTCTATTGAAGCCCAATCGATATTGGGTGCTTCAGATGACCAGAACCGCTCCCATTTGGCTTTTAACTCCGGATTTTTGTCCAACCACTGTTGCTGCTGTTGCTTTCGCAGTGATGCTTCCTTAATTTTTTTCTCCCTCACAGCTTTATAATATTCTGCAACATCACTAAAAATGGTGAAAGGATTCTCAGGATCACCACCCAGATTCTGAACAGTTTTGGAAAACGACCCACCAGCTTCAGATAATGGCATTCCATGAGTGGAGATTTTAGCCTCAAAGGATTCTCCGGCTTCGTTGCGGGCGCCTTTGCCCATGATTGTTTTGCCAATAATCAGAGTCGGCCGCGATTTCTCTTCATTTGCTTTTTTCAGGGCATCTCTTATCTGGTTCTGATCGTTGCCATTGATAGTAATAACATTCCATCCCCAGGCCTGATATTTTAATGCAGTATCTTCACTGGAAACTTCAGAGGTCGAACTGGAAAGCTGTATATCATTAGAATCATAGAACATGATAAAATTATGCAAACCAAGATGCCCGGCCAGACGCCCCACTCCCTGGGAAATTTCTTCCTGAATACCTCCATCGGAGATATAAGCATAAGTTTTATGAGAGAACCATTCACCAAAACGCGCAGCAAGGAAACGTTCAGCAATAGCAGCACCCAGAGCCATGGCATGGCCTTGCCCCAGAGGTCCGGAAGTATTCTCAATCCCTCTCTCAATATCTCTTTCCGGATGCCCGGAGGTAATACTGCCCCACTGCCTGAATGATTTTAATTCATCGATGGTAAATATGCCAGCGAGAGCCAAAGTAGAATAAAGCATAGGAGACATGTGGCCAGGATCCAGAAAAAAACGATCCCGGTTAGCCCAACTCAAATCTGAAGGATCGTAATTCAGGAATTCAGAATACAGTATATTCATAAAGTCAGCCCCACCCATAGCCCCGCCCGGATGTCCTGATTTTGCTTTTTCAACCATGGCAACTGAGAGAATTCGAATGTTGTCTGCTGCTCTGTCGATTACCCTCTGATTCACAAATGCCTCCTTTATGCTGTATTTATATCTCACAAAAGAGTTTAAAATAATTAATTTTAATTTAATGAGAAAAGGAATTCACAGACAGGCAATCGATCAGATTCTTATAGACTTAATCCACGAATCCACGTTATATATTATGTACATAGGAATATCAGAATATCTGAATCCATACTTCAGTCGTAAATGCAGATTGCACTATGCTGATTGCAAAACAAAAAATCTGACAAACAGCTGCACAGAACGAATAACATTTTGTTAAAGAAATGACTATATGCCTTCTCATATAAAATGCTACCAATATTTGCGAGCTTCTTTCCTGCTGATGTGCTGTTTTTTTGGTGAGCCGTTAGCAACAGAAGACACCTCTTTTATTGGCATTAGAAGTTTTAAGGTAGAGATTGAAGACAGTGTTCTTTACAGGGATCTTCATTTGCATCTTTATAAGCGCTTAAGCTTTGAACATCTGCCTTATGGAGTAAAACCAGTAATACTGGAAAATGATCTGGAAAGCAACTATATAGCAGTTGCAAGTGGCTCAATCGATATCGAAAACCAGGTCCCTACTCTTCATTTTGTTTTGACTAGCTCATCTCATGAGGGAGAGGAGATTAAAAACGTTCCTCTTAAAGGGCTGGAAATAGAACAGATCGTTGATATAATGGTTCTTAAGATCCGTTACTATCTTGAACAGAATATTTCCGGTATTCTGCGAATCAGTTCAACACCATTAGGATGCACGGTATTGCTCAATGGAATTACCGTAGGCACAACACCAGCAGAGCTTACTCTGGAAAAGGGTTCCTACATTTTAAAACTCCAGCACGATTATCTGCATACCTTTATCGATACAGTAGAAATAAATTCAGGAAACAATGTTTCAGTTCAGCCAATTATGCGTTTCGAAGGACACCGGCTAAAGCCCTGGCTTCTCTGTGCCACTATCTTAACCCTGAGCACCACCATTAGCTGGATAACTGAAAATTCCTTGCACAGGTCCTATTCCAGTCTTGAAGAAGGTCTGGACCAGTCAGTTTACGATAAAGCTTTTAACAAATACAAACCAGTAAACTACCTGAGGATTGGATTGCTGAATGCTTCGGTCCTGTGCTGGACAGTAAACGGATTTCTCATTGTAAGAAACATTTCTCTCAAAAAGAAAATTTTTGGTAAATAATTTTGAACAACCAATATTCATCAACTAACAAATATATAGTGGATAGTGAAAAAAAACTGCTTGAGCAGGCAGCAAAAGGAGACAGCGAAGCCTTTTCTAAGCTGTTTCTTACATACAAAACTTTGGTTTATAGAGTAGTGTACCGCCTACTTCGTATTCAGGAGGATGTAGATGATGCCGTGCAGCAGACTTTTATCGAGGTTTTTAAATCTCTTCCGGGCTATGAGGGTAAATCAAAGTTTACTACATGGTTATATCGAATCGCTGTTAACGTTTCCATTCAACACCTTCGCAAACGTCGTAGTGATACAATCTCCGATTTTGATCCAGAAATTCTCCCTTCAGAATCCAAAAAGGATAATCTGGAACAAATGGAATTGCATAAACAAATTGAAACAGCACTGGATGCGATCCCCATTAAAAAAAGAGTCGTCGTGGTGCTGCATGATATAGAGGAACGTACTATGGAAGAAATCGCTGCAATTTTGAATATACCTTTAGGTACAGTGAAAAGCCGGCTTTTCCATGGACGGGATGAAATGAGGAAAAAATTACAAAAGATAATGGAATCAGTATGAGATGTTCTGATTTTTTGAAAAACCTGCATCTGTTTGCAGATAATATGCTTGACGATGAGCTCAGAAAGGATGCTGAAGCACATCTGAAAGAATGCCGCAATTGTTCTGATGAGTTTAATTCTCTGAAAACTCTTCTGCTGCATCTTGCACAGATGCCTGTACCTGAAAAAGATGATTCATACTGGCAAAACATCAATCTCAGGATTAGCTCAGAGATTGAACAAATTTCCCGTGTAAAAGATTCCAATAAATCAACACTTTCATTTTTCCGCTCATCTTTAAAAAAATGGGCTATTGCTGCCCTGATTTTAATCTCTGTAGTTTCTGTTTTTTACTACTTCTCTGACAATTTTTTACCCAAACAGAGTCCTGCTTCTGTTCAGGAAGTCTCTTTTTTGAAAATAGTAGATATCCAAGGTCAGGTATTTGGAGATCTTCCCTCCGATACCACTTCAAAAAAAACGGTCGACTTCAAAAGTACCAACTTAGAGGGAAGAACCATCAGAACCTCTGCAAGCTCATCATTGAGGCTTCAGACAGACGATAAATGTTTTCTGGATATTGCAGAAAAAACATCACTTCAAATCAAAGAATGCAATCAGATTAAGCAGAGCTTTACTCTGAAACATGGAACCGTTACCGCACAGGTAAACAAAAGAAGTGCAGGGCAGATCTATCAGATCTCCACCCCTAACGCCTCCTGCGAAGTGGTTGGAACCAGATTCAATTTATCTTTCGAAGACAATCCTGATCCCAGAGAATCTAAAACCATCCTTTACGTATTAGAAGGAAAGGTTCTATTCATTAACACCAGGGGCATCTCTGTTTTGGTTGATTCCGGATACCATGCGGTAGCTAACCATGATACCATAATAATACCCCATTTAAAAAGAACCGATAAAACAAGTGTAAAGGCTAAAAATAAGTATGATTTCAAAAATCCTGTGACTTTGAAAACAAGTGAGAATCCGATTTTTAAAGACAGTGCATTAAAAACAGCTTCCGCTCTTATGGAATCAGGAAATTTGGATGAAGCCATTAAAGAGCTCAGAAAGATACATTCCACGCTGGATCATCCCAAAAATATCCGTATAAGCGCACTACTGAAGGAAGCTCACTGTTGGAAAATGAAAAAAGATTATTCACAAGCAGTTAAAACACTACAACAGGTTTTAAATCAAGCTGATTCTGATAATCAGAAAGAATATGCGCTTTTCCAGATAGCCTCGCTACAAAGAAATGAAACTCACGATTTCGACTCTGCCATTAATAATTTCAAGCAATACTTATCAGATTACCCGCAAGGGATCTGGGCCGAAGAGGCTTGCGTAACACTTGCTGAGCTATATCAGTTGCAGAAAAAATACCTGAAAGCTTCAGAGTTATACCAGAAGTTCATATTCCAATATCCAAAGAGCATTAGATTAGAATCGGTCTTGTATTCTCTGGCACGAATCTACTCAAGAGACATTCAGGATTGTAACAAAGCTTTGAGCATTTATTCTCAAATAGAATCACAGTTTCCAAACAGTAATTTCGCAGAGGATGCGTTGTTCTGGAAAGCGGAATGTCTCTTCCAGCTTAAGCGCATCTCCCAGTCGGTTTCAGCATACAAACAGTATTTATCCAGATATCCTGATGGTAAATGGGTTACTGAAGCCCAGATCCGGTCCGGATATAAAGCAACTGCAGGAACTGCGCAATGAGTAGGAACGGATTCACATACGTTTTCTTCTGCACACTGTTTTTTTTAAGTTGTGCATATAGGGATAATCAATTTGATCCTCAAAGTCCCCTTTACAGAATCTATCCACCGGAACTATCGGTTGTATTGCAGTTTGACTCATCTGAAATCCAATCAATAAAGAACGATACCTTTTATGCTTTTACCCCGCTTAATTTAACCATATCTGCCTCCTCCAAAGGCGGAGCCAGACGGGACACCGATCTGGAAATTCTTTATCTTCATTTTATCAATGGCAAAGAACAGGAAAAGAAACTGATTAAAGACTCAATTAATATTACTTTGCAGGACAGTGGAACACATCTGTTTCAGTTTCAGTCTTCCGAAAAAACCGGTACAGAAACCGCTATTGAGAAGAAAATCTTTATTCTCAACAATAAACAAGGTCCCAGAATAATTAATTTTGTCAGCAGCGAAGACACCCTGCTGGTCGGACAGGATTATAATATTCAATTTACCACAGAAGTGATTGACAGCAACAATCTTCTTAAAGAACTTATATACGTGATATCTTCTTCCAACAATGTGACCAAATCTATTGGAGAACATTCTTCGAAAGTAATGGACACCTTGTCTTACCATTTTTTCAGAAATGATACCGGCAAAATTACCATTACCCTTAAAGCAATTGACTTATTGAAACGCGTTCATTCCATGGATGTAGAACTTACGTTTATTGAAAATCCCCCCCCATACTATCCGCCTGTAATTGATATGATCACTTATACACCTCAGAATATCAGTGTAATGCAGGAAGTGGATTTTATGGTAAATTACACATCTTCCACTGAAAAAGTCACCCAATACTGGTCCTATGGTGATAATATCCCTCTGGTGTGGACTACCGAGTCCTCGCACCAGTTTATGAATCCTGGAGTATACAAAGTCAGTGTGAAAGTGGAAGATGACTCTGGCTCCTTTGACACAAGCAGCATCTATGTTCTTATTAATTTTACAGCTAATAAGCCCCCTCATATCAGCAATCTGGTCATAACACCAGACTCCGGGGATGCACCGTTAAAAGTTCACTTTTCAGTATCAGCCAGTGACAGCGATAGTGAATTTCTACATTACAAATGGATAACGGGAACCGGCCATGAGTTTTTTTCTTCTTCTGAATTTGTTTTCACCTATTGGTATGCTAAAAAATATCCTATTACCGTGATAGCCTATGATGACAAATGGGGTACAGATACCATCTCAGACACGGTTATTGTAACCGGAGATAATGGGAACAAGCCATGCCTGACAGCATATCCGGTTCCTGCATTTACCTTTCAGCAGGTTTATTTCAGACTGGAAAATGCTCCTGAAGAATACAAAGACGCCTTATATTATTGGGATTTCCCCAGAAGAGGCCCTGAGCTTGGCTCTGATCATAAAGAATTCAGCTTTCAATTGGATGGTGAATATGAGGTGAAATTATCAGTGTTCCTAAAGGATACGATTCACAACTATTCTGTCCCGATAAAAATAATAATGCCTCGATTTTAGCCAAATTTCCGAATTTCCCATGGCATCTTAACAACAGCTAAATCAAATAAAAGCTGCTTTTTCAGATGTTTGCTTTTGCAAATGGTATTTCTGGCATCAAATTCGCCCTTTAAAAATCAGAAGTCTTTCTTTAAGGAGAATCATGATCACAGATAAAAAAGCAGCTATTATAACCGGTGGTGCACAAGGGATAGGTAAAGGAATAGCTTTAGAGTTACTAAAAAACGGATATGGAGTAGTAATTGCCGAAATCGACTCCGAAGCAGGAAAAGAAACGGAGAAAGAATTGCATGATTTTGGCCCAGTCTACTTTATTGAAACCGATATCCGAAATGAACCATCGGTAATATTCACCATTAACGAAACCATCAACAGATTCGGTAACATCCATCTGCTGATTAACAATGCAGCAATATTTGAAAGTAAGCCATTAGAGTCGCTTACTTTAGCGGAGTGGAACAATACAATTGCAACCAATCTGACCGGAACGTTTCTCTGTTCAAAATATGCAGCCCCTCATCTCTCCATAACTAATGGATCGATCATTAACATCAGCTCTACCCGAGCATTAATGTCAGAACCCAATACAGAAGCTTATTCTGCTTCCAAAGGTGCTTTGCTCTCTTTGACTCACGCCTTGGCCATAAGCCTTGCACCCAGAATTAAAGTCAACTGTATTTCACCTGGATGGATAGAAGTGAGGGACTGGAAGAAGATAAAGAAACGGATCGTTCCAGAACATACCAAGAAGGATAAAGCTTTACAACCGCTGCAAAGAATAGGTACTCCTTTTGATATATCCTCAATGGTGCTTTATCTTGCAGAGAACAATTTATTTATCACCGGACAAAATTTCATCATTGATGGAGGAACGGTAAGGAGAATGAACTATCATTAAACAGATGATTTTTGATATAATTCCTTCTTTTATCTGCTTCCTGAAAAAAGATTGAGGAAGCAAGATCAATAACAATGAGCAATACAAGGGGCGAAGCAAGTCCCTCCGTAAAAACCTGGTCCACTTTGCCAGGCGATATTATCTTTAATAACAGAAGAAAGGACGGGTGAGAGGTTACCCGTCCACCAGCTCATTTTATCTCTGTAAGGTAGGTGTACTAAACAGAGTTATATGGCCCTCCTGGTTGCTTTAAAGCAAAAGCAACTTGCGTGCCTAAAATAGAATCTTCGCAAAAACCTTAATTTTAATAAAATTGAATCTTTTAGGAAGTAATGAGGAGTAGCGTTTTTGCTACTCAAAGAAGACATATTGCACTATTGCTACCATTCTAAATCAGCCAAATAGTGACAAAACGTCCTCTCTGCTAAGATTTTTAAAAAATGAGCCCTCTTCAGTTATAACACTTTGCATCAGATTCTTTTTGTGTTGCTGAAGTTGAAGTATATGTTCTTCTATAGAGTCTCTGGTTATCACCTTATAAATAAAAACGGTCTTGGTCTGACCAATCCGGTAAGCTCTATCAGAGGCCTGGTTTTCCGCACTGGGATTCCACCAGGGATCTATGTGCATAACATAATCGGCACTAGTGAGATTTAATCCGGTTCCACCAGCCTTAAGGCTTATCAAAAAAACCTGAGCTCCACCTTTTTTCTGAAATCGGTCTACCACTGCCTGCCGGTCACGTGTAGCACCGGTTAAAATTTCACTGCTGATACCATACTCCCAGATCCTTTGTCTCAATAATTCCAGTGCCTTAACAAACTGAGAGAATACCAGAACTCTGTGTCCCTCAGTCACTACTTCCTGAATGCTCTGCTGAACAAGTTGAAATTTACCGGAATCTCCGCTGAATCCAGAATCGAATAGTCGGGGATGACAGCAAATCTGGCGCAACCGCAGCAATCCTTCCAGAATTTGAAACCTGCACCGTTCCACTCCCTGGCTATCCATAGATTGCTTTATTTTACCCCGATAAGTTTCCTTTGTAATTTCATAAAGGGTTTTCTGTTGAGGAAGCATTTCTGCATAGAGAATGATTTCGTTTTTCGGAGGCAGATCCTTTGCTACCTGTTGCTTTGTCCTTCTTAAAATAAAAGGGAAAATCATTTTCCTTAATACCCCAACTGCATTTTCATTTAATTCCTTTTCGATGGGACGGATAAAATTGCGGGTAAAATTGCTGTACGAACCCAGCATTCCTGGATTTATAAAAGAAAAAAGAGACCAGAGTTCAGTAAGATTGTTCTCAACAGGGGTACCACTCAATGCCAAACGATATCTGCACCTGAGTTGATCAATTGCATTTCTTATTTGTGATGCAGGATTTTTTATCGTCTGAGCTTCATCCAGGATAACGTAATGGAAATCAATTCCCTGGAGAAATTCGATATCTCTCAATACTGTTCCATAAGAGGTCAACACCACATCAGACATGCATATTAAATCCCTGTACCGTCCCCTTGAAGCGCCATGAAAAAGAACTATACCAAGAGAAGGAGCAAAACGCTGGGCCTCTCTCTGCCAGTTAAAAAGCAGAGTGGTAGGAACAATTACCAATGAAGGCTGACCCTCTCCCAGGTGTTTTTCATTAAGCAATAAAGCCAGAGTTTGGACAGTTTTCCCTAATCCCATATCATCTGCAAGACAACCACCGAAATGGTATTTCTTCAAGAAATAAAACCATTCGTATCCGGCAAGCTGATAGGGACGCATTGATGCTTTAAAATCAGGAGGTGGAGCTTTTTTCTCTACACCTGAAAAATTCTGAAGTTCATGACGTTTTGATTCAAACTCTGAATCTGCGATTCTCTCATCTGCCATTTCGAAAAGCAGAGAAACCAGTGACAGATGAGACGATTTGATCTTGAGACTTTTCTGAGATGTGTCAATATCCAGAACCGAAAACAAACTGGAAAATTTATCAAGCCACTCTTCAGGAATCACCCCGGAAGTCCCATCGGATAGCAGAATAAACCGGCTTTTCTGCCTGACAGCCATGATCAGCGATGCAAATGTAGCCGGAATTCCATCCACAGTCAAAGAAACCAGACAATCAAACACCCCCTGTTGCGAATGAACTGAAACCGTCAATTTTGGGGCAGATTTCCTGGCATTGGTAATGGTCAGTTTTTCCTGTCCATATATTTCGAAGCCCTCTGTGGCTAAACGGGGCAGTTCATGAAGTGTCCAAATCCGTGGATCACAACAAGGGGTGTAAATACCGGTCTGATACTGCATTAATTCAAAATTAGCCAGTATGGAAGTAAGTGAAGTCTCTCTGGCTTTGGAGCGACTTACCCGATAAACAGTGCCATCACTGGACACTACCAATCTCTGCTGGGTTGTATCGAGGCGGTTAAATTCGACCATACCGTTATGGTAGGCAAAACGCAATTCAACAAGAAGCATCGAATCGCTTTCGAAAAGATACAGCCTGCCAACCGGTTTAACCGATTGAAGATCAACTATTACGGTATTGGAAATCTGAGCTGGCTCCCTGGTGTGTGCCATCTCCGAATCATCGGAATAATCCTCAGAAGCTGGCGCCTCAAAATCCAATCCCATTTGGATTGCCTGCTTATCATTTGCAGCAAGCATAGCTGCAACAACATGGCCGCATGCACCACCATAGGAAAATCTACAGGTGCAACTAAACTTCAACCCCTCTTTTTCTCTGTTTATTACAACTCTGCAGACACTCTCATCTTTAACGGTGGCAATAATCCCATCACCAACAATACTGAGACTTAGGACTTTACCCCTGGCAAAACACCGTTTGCCATCCTCGATTACCGCTTCAAAAGCATACTTCTTAATTTCTTCTTCTGTAAATAAAGCCACTGTTTCTAATCGAATTAGGAATTTTCAGGAAAAAAAGCAATGAAGAAAAATAGATATTGCGAAGCAGTGGAGAAAGACAGGATTGAAATTCAGCGGCCTGAAAGCTATTCTGATTTTCTTTCAAATGATTTTAGGTACAAATTAGCCAGCTCATCAGAGGGTTTTGTATTTCGATTGACCCGCTGAGCCCATTCCCTGAAAACTGCTAAAGACGCCTCATCAGCATCTATACGGAAATTGGGTTCATTATCTTTATCATCATTAAACCAGAAAAAAACCTCAAAGCAGCTATTGTTATCAAAGAAATCTAAAAAGTCTCGCAGCCACTGATGACGTCTGGGCTCTGAAGGACATCCGATCTCTGCAATCCACATAGGTTTATTGAAACTCATCAAACCAGCGATGGAACCACTGTATACTTTATGAAAAGATTCCCACTGGTGATACTGATCGTGTTCATCTCCGAAATTGTAGCCATCCAAAGCCACAATATCCACATATTCATCACCTGGATAATAAGGAAGAATATCAGATTCAAAGGTCTTTTCACCCCATACAACTCCAGGGCTGAAAACCCATTTAATATTAGTCACCTGTTCTTTTCTAAAGATTTTATACACATGTCTCCATGCATTCACAAAAAGCTTTGGCTTCTGCCCCCAGGGAAACCAGTCCCCGTTCATCTCATATCCAAACCTGTAGAATACCTCAATCTGTGTTTCTGAGACCTGAGAAGCAAAACGTCTGAAATAATCATCCCACTTGCCATCAACTATCTCCTCCAGAATCTTTTCATTCTGCTGAAGTGAGAACTGATCCGATTTTAGATCCTGATTTATCACCGTATATATGTCCAATTTCTTATTATGTTCGGCTATTTTAACAGGAAAGTCATCGCCAAATTGAATATACCAAAGTATATAACCTGGAACTGCACCAAACACGGCGATCTCATCTCTGAGGCTCTCTTCGTAGTCATTCCAGAGTCTGCTGGAAAAAAAACCAAAGCGTTGAGCATTAGTTAGAGGAAGTTCTCGATTTCTTGCAGAACAGAGCAGATAGGCTGCATTATTTAAATATTGAACCGTGGGTTTGGTATGAGAACAAGAATGGAGTAGTATAAAAAATGCTCCTGATATGGCTCGGATCCAAATGGCTACTCTCAAGTATACCTCCTTTTTATGCATAGGAGAGTAGAGGTGAGTTTTTGCTGCTGCAATTAATATAGTATACTCTATCTGTCGCTCTTATCACAAGATAGAAAGATCAGATAATTGTATAAAAACCACTCACCGATTTAGCCGGAGCCAGGTAGCGTATCTTGCCCTCCTTTACCGGGACATCTGGCAGTCTGAGAAAATTTTCGGATTCCGAAGTGCGGTATACCGAAAACTTAGCACTGGCAGAGCCACGAATTTCTACAGGTATGTTCCAGTCTTGTTTATCATCATTAATTAAAACAAAAGAATCGGTATTTCTGGTAGAGTTTCTGGAGAATCCTATAATGGATATGTCAGATCCATTACATCGGACCTGACACACCCCCATGCCCGGCTGGCCTGCTTTACATACCGGTTTAAGGAAGCTTAGGTCTTTAATCTGTGCAAATCCACCATCTTTTTTCTTGATCGTGGTACTGAGGATCACCGAGTTTGCCTTTGTTCTGTAGATCAATTTGTACAAAGCACTGATAGAACCAGGAAGTATGTTTCTGAGTTCATCAGTAGTAACCCATGCATGCAGATCAGGCCTTTTCTCGTGAATCAGGTCGATACCTGTGCTGCAGAAATCATTGCTATTTCCGGAAAGATTGGCATTTGAGGTCAAAAGAGAGATTGCACTGAGAGCCAATGGATCTTCTAAAATTTGATCAGCATAACCCCAATCGTAGAAATTACCCCAGTTTTTAGTATCACCGGGACTAAGTCCTATATGCTCTAGTCCATTATGATCCAATTGTCTGCGAATCAATTTCAAAAAATCCACAACCATCTCCGGAGACCAGTAAAGATTCATTCCGGTATTAGAGTACTTTGGAATACCATAACTATCCCAGAGCTGCCACATTTCACCCCTGCTGTGTAAAGATAAGCAGTATATCGGCAACTTTTCCGATACAGAAAGGTATCTGACCCAGGCAACCAGATACCGGCTGTAAGGTATGCGGTTTACCGGATCAAGATCGCGCCCGGATAATTCCTTTTGTCTGGTCATCCATGCTGGCGGACAAAGACCTGAGAGTATGATTTTAAGTTCCCCTCCCCAACTTCTGACTACCTCAAGTGCGTAGTGAGCCACTTGAGCATGAAATGAAGGAAGGTCCTGGAAATGATACTCATTCACTTCTACAATACGATCCTCATCACTATCTTGTTGGCAGTAATTTAAACGGAATGGGTCAATAAACATTTTAGCGATACCCATCCGCAGGCCATCAGGACCAAAAACTTCCTGAAGAAACCGCTTGTGGGATTCATTCAGAGGGAAATATTCTCCCGGGTCAACAGCAGCCTTATCAGAAAAACAGATCCCAAAGCCGTCCCAGTCACGAAGTTTTCTGGAAAAATCCACATGCGCTCGAAGCATGATTTATCTATATTCCTTAATAAATTGAGTTTGAAAGTAACTATTATTGTTTGCAATTAGTATGCCGATTACCATCTATAAATCCTTATTTAAATGACCATAAACAAAACTTTGTTTCACAAAATAACCATAGCCAGGTATAAAGCTTTGCCATTTTTTTTGATTTTCTTGACTCTATGTAAATGTAACCTGAATATTACCGGATATAGTCAGCATTTTTTTAAAGGTATGAACATTTTTTTTCAGAAAAGCACCAGAAATGTTTACAGACCCGATGAATTCAGAGAAGATCTCAGGCAGATGAGATCTCTTGGAGTCAATACATTATTTCTTATACCCTTGCATTACTGCAGTGACCAGTTCTCCGATACCATCAAAGCCACTAAAGAAACGATAGAAGACAGTGTCCTTGAATCCATCATAATTTCCAGCCAGCAACAGGGGTTTAACGTCATTCTCAAACCTCATATCGACCTGGAAAACGGAAATCCCCGTTATCAGCTTAAACCCTCCAACCTTCAGAACTGGCTCCGTTGTTACCGGGATATCCTCTACCGTTATGTGGAACTCTCAAATAAGTACACACTCTCTCATCTGGTAATAGGAACAGAAATTGACAACATTGCAGACTCTCCCCTGTTTTACAAGCTTATTCAGGAGATAAGAAATATTTACCCTGGAGTTATCATCTATTCCTCTTCTTTTGACCACTTTCTGAAAACAGATATATGGCAACATGTTGATGTAATTGGAATAAATACCTACTACAATCTTTGCAACAACGATAACTGCAGCAAATCGGAACTGGCTGAGAGCTGGAATTATTGGTTGACACACATAAATAACTTCGCTTCAGAAAAAGGTAAACCGGTTTTTATAACCGAATGCGGTTTTTACAGCAGAGAGGGATGCGCCATCAATCCGGGAGACTGGAGCAGAGGCGGCAACATCTCCCAGCGTGAGCAGGCAAAATCCTATGAAGCTCTTCTCTGCCAGGCTGCAGCGTTTACTAATATAAAAGGTATTTTCTTCTGGCAATGGGAATTAAACAACCCCTGGAATGATTCCAGCAGAGACTATACACCCGAAGGCAAAGAGGCCGAACAAATTATCAGGAAATACTGGCATGACAGGTAAAACTATGTTATCTATTCTTCTGTTTTCTCTGACTGCCTTTTCATACTCAGAAAACAATTTCTACAGGTTCGAGTGTGGCGGAGCATTCTCTCTCAGCACATTTAACAAAAGTGTCAATGTCGTTCTGACCGGGAATCTGGGATATAATCTTACAACATTTGTTAACATAAGCATTTTCGGAGAACAGCAGTACAGAAACCGCTCCTTTACCAGCAGTAATTATCTGGGAGCAGAATACCGTTTTTCAATTCCCAGCAGTTTTCAGATTCCACTTGGCTCTATTGTGGGATTTCGAACTCTGCATATAGGCTCTTTCAGTGATGCTGTCCCGATATGGGGTATTTGCAGTGGACTTTATTATCAGATCTGGCAAAGGGCACAGCTCAGGGCCATATATCGGGGAAAATTATATTTCAATGATGTAAATATCTGGGGAAACGACCTTTTACTGGGCTTCAGTTTTTTATTCTGATCCGGCAGTTTCCGGTCAAAAATCCCGGACATCACTAACTTTATATCATCGGTTGAAAAGAAAAATCCTTTGTCTCAGGCTATCCAGCATGTCTGTAAAGGGAGTGAATAAAGACCCTGAAAGAAATCGCAAACAAATAACATAAACTGTTCCACCACTTATGGCAGAAACCAGAAGAACTGAAATATTACGGGTCAGTGATATTCCAGGAATTAACCTTTGAATGATAATTATCATCATGATCATCAGAAGGCTGCTGGCAAATGCCGGATACACCGATCTTATGTAAACCCTCTTGCGGATTCCGGTTATCCTGTAATTAACATGCATATATATAGGAAAAACTACTGCCGACCTTATGAACATGGCCACTGCAATACCTTCTGCTCCCCACTTTACCGCAAAAAAAATTACCACAACCGTAGTCAAAAGCATTGCCAGACTCCATAATATCGAGGGGACTATCTTCTTGTTGGATATCCATATCGTACCTGGGAATGCCGATATACAATAAAACATCCCCATCAGCGATAACCAGCGCATCAGGACGGCCGATTCCAGCCAGATAGAACTATTGCGGAAAAAACAGATTGTGCTTACAATCTCCTCAGATAACAGACTCATTGAAAGCAATATGGGAATGGCCAATGATGATACAACAAATGTAAGCTGCGAAAATCCGCTTTCAGTCCTGGATTTGTCATTCTGCAGTCTGGAAAATATGGAAACCGTAATATTTCCCAGGATGGCATTTATTACCACATGTGGCAGAACGGAAATATCATAAGAAAAGCTGAACAATCCCAGCATCTTCTCATCGATCAGTTTGCCGATAATAACAAATGGCATGCTATACCTTAAATAATCAGCAATACGCAGAAACACCAGGCCAAAACCCACCTTAAGGATCTTACCCGAGTACAATAAAGCTTTCAGATGTATTCCTGGGATCCCAACCGAAAATGCTAACAGCGTTAAAGCGATCACTTCCTGAACCAAAGCTCCACTCACCAGCGACCAGGTTCCGAAACCCTTAACCGCCAAAAAGACCATCAGCGATGATGAAACCACTGCCGAAGAGGCTTCTATGGAAGACAGAGAGCCAAAACGCATCTGCCTCTGAAGAAGTGCTCTTGGAACAGAGCATACTGAGGAGACCGGGACAATCAGCGACCCAACCCTCAGCAAATTTGTCAATTCAGAATTATTAAAAAACTTTCCTGTGAACGGGGCAACACAAAAGATGATTAAATATAGCAGAAGGCCCCAGATTATACTTGCCGTAAAGCAACCCTCAACCTCTTCCCTGCTGATATCCTGCTTCTGAACAATCGCAGTGGTAAGCCCCATCTCATTAATCAGACTGGCCATGCCTACCAGAAGTGTCACATATCGCATAAGGCCAAAATCAGAAGGAAGCAACAGATTGATCAATAAAATCTGCGTTCCATATTGAAGCGAATAGCGGACCGATTTTCCCAGAAAAACATAAGCACTGGAACGGCTTAGCTGAGATCGGATCGATTTGTTCTGCTGCATTAATTCGTGTATTCTATCTTATCCATACCATTAATATGAATCGATAAATATACATCTTTGGAAGCTGCTGAAGCTCTTCAGTAAAAAAATATCTATAACCCCTTCATTCTTAACCGATCCATTTTCTCTTTAACCGAACCTTCCAGTTTCAGTGAGGAAAGGGAAAGAATGTAATCAAAACGTTTATCCGAAGCTGAAATGTTGATAGAAAAGATCACCCTTGTCCTGGGGAAATCCCATCTTGCATAAGCTGAGGTGTTTATTTTGAGATAATAATCATAAGGATGATATCTGAGATTCCATCTCTCTTTTTTGACATAGGAATCCAGTTTTACAAATATCGATCTGGGATCAAGCCCTTCGAATACCGGCTCCTTCATTCCGTATTTTTTTTTCAGTAAATCATAGATATCATGAACAAACACCAGTGTACGGCTTCTGATTGCAATGTAATATTCATTTACACTGCGAAATACATTGTAATTGAAATCAAAAGATTTCAAATCTTCAAAATTAAAAAATATGGTTGCCTGAAAAAAGCTGTCCTCATGAAAATAATACTTTACAATTGCCTTGTTTCCGGCGATTTCTGTATTGGTTCTGTAAACAGTAATCTTAAGATCCGCAGGAAATTTTGCAGCATCAGGATCACTGAGCCATTGATTGGGATTTATTATTGCCCTTACCTGCTCCTGCGAAGATCCCCATGGGGCATCATTGAACCCTCCAGGATCTGTAGCCCCAAAAGTTATTAGCGGACACACTATTAAAAAAAACAGCACTGGTTTCATCTCTATTGAATAACTCCCTGAATTATCCCTTCCTTTATCTCCAATGTTTCCCCATTAGTTCCGAACTCCGGCGGGCACCTTATATAGATGTTATCAAGCAGTATCTCCTCTGATGAGTTTCTCCCATCTGTCCTTATTTGCATCTTTGCTATTGAACGACCATAGAGTGTATCAGCCGGGCTTACTGTATAGGAAGAATTCTTTCCGTGATAGCGGGCCATGTGAAATAATACCCTTCCGGTTCCAATTATCTGACCATCGCCCGGGAAGATATAAAGCCTGAAAAAATCGCCATCTCTGATATTATTTATCTCCTGAAAATCATCCGAATAAAAAAACATCCTCAGGGTGTCCCCGTCAAATCTGCATTGATTTTTCCAGATGCAGTTACCTCTCAAACACAGATACTCATCGTTTATATACCCACTGAACATCACTACCGGATTGCAGATTATAGTTGAAACCGCCTCAGAGCAGTGTATCAGCAATCCCGCCATAACACTGAAAAGCCCAGTAAAAGATAACTTGTTCATAACCGTTTTTTTTCGAGCCGTTTACGCCAAAACCACTCCAAAAAACAATGATCTAAGGGTGATTTTAGCATATTTAAAGGAGTTAATGTATAAAAATCAGTATCTTTTTGTCGTATCAACAGATAAAAGAACAGCATTTCCACATTTGCCCCGATATCAGAAGAAAGGTCTTGATACTCGCCTGTACGTCTCCTATTTTGAACACACGACCTTGAACTATCAATAACTCTCTCAGGCAGAAATACCACAACAAACGAGGTTATCTATGGGCTTATCCAAAGAAGAAATTTTGGATTTGGCATCCCGCTACATTCCTCCCAATGAAGCCATCGATTTCCCCTTCGAGGGCGATCTGTTCTGTCTGCTCAGTCGTACATTATCTCAAAACCAGACCGCATCCGAAGAGCAAGACTGGTCTTTTAACGGTTACGGAATCTGTATCGGATATACAATCGATGAAGAAGCCAAACCCCGGGGAAAATGGCTTTGGATGCATTTTGCCAGCCTGGTGACATTTCCCCCGGTAACACAGGTATTAAAACTTCAGCCTCCCCATGTAGTAAAGGGCAGTTTCCAGAATGCTGATCGATCCCATGAAATCAGAATAATCAAGATAGGCACTGGAAATGTACAAGATGCATTAGAGAAAAAACTGGAACATCAAAAAGAGGTAGTTGTTTCACAGGAAGCAACAGATGATAAAAAGATTGTGAAATTTAGAAGAAAAGATAATAAACAGATAAATATTTAATAGTATGAGGATACAGGGGATAGCAGCATTCTCTGAATGCAGAATCGATTGAAAATGTAAAAATCATTGCTTAATAGAAACAAAAATCTGGCTTATAAACATAGCAGCCTTTTCCAAATGGAAAAAAACAACTAAGCAGAAGGCGAAAAAAAACATCGCTAAAAAACCGTTAAAATTTGAGGAAACAGACACAAGACAGGTAAACCCATAGTTTATTCAATCCGAACAACTTTTATATCCTGACTCATGCCACGTCCCAGTGCAACCCGTGAGTTGTTGATCAGAAGTACGATGCGGCCACCATGGTTAGTAATAACCGTACCTTCTGTGCCCGGAAGAATACCCATATCCATCAATCTCTGAACCCTCTTGCAGCCCTGGTGAAACTGTTCTTTGTTATCAATATCGACTATTTGAAATTTGCCTCCGGTCTCAACTTTTGACAGCGGCATGGTTGTAGATGTACCGAAGCACTGCTTGCACAAACCATGAATTTGCATTTTGTGATCAAAGGCATGAAATTCAAAATTTCTGGCAACCCTGATTTGCCAATCTTCAATTTCCGGAGAGAAAAATTCGATTATTTTGCCACACTTTAAGCAGTAAAAGTGATCATGGTGCTCGCCCAGGTGAAGATGTTCATATCGCACTATGTTATCACCAAAAACCCGTTCAATAGCAAATCCATACTCGACCAGTAAAGAGAAAGCATCCCTGATGGCTGAATCTGAAATATTAATATTGTGCTCATGAACAAACTTTCGTATATCCTCAAGAGCAACGTGATGGTCTGTAGAGAAGAAAAACTCGATAAGCCTTCTTAAATCATCATCGACGGTTATTCCGTTATTTTCAAGGAACTCGAGGCATTCAGTGAGTATCTGTTTGTGTTTGCGGCAATAAACGTTCCCACGGCCTTTTTTTATTTTTTGCGAGTTAAATACTTCTGTCGAATTTTGTGGACGGAAAAGTCTGAACAGATTTTTAAAATGCGGTCTCATTTATTCTGTATCCTTACAAACAGAGCATCTGCAATATATTTCCAAAATTAAAGTAATGCAAGCATCATAGTATTACGGTAGTGTACAATGTTATATTAGACCAGAAAGACAAAACTTTTTAGAAAAACTGAGCGCATTTTGAATAGAGTACTCATTTTCATTTTCATATTGATCGCCACAATTGCAGCCGAAGTGGACCGTGTACTTCTGACAGAGGACCGGTTTTACAGTGCTGCACTAAAATCACTGGCCAATGCAGGAATCGCTCTTCCTCAGGACCTTTTTAGCGGTCAGGTTAATCCTGCCCTCACTTTTTCCCATCACCAAATCATCGTACCCCAATCACAGGGTACCATTGCAATCGGTTATGGCCAGGACTCAATCTTTAATGCTCATATTCTACCGGCAGGTTTCACCTATTCAAATCAGGAAGGCTCTCTTGGGTTATTTTACCGTTTTATGAAAGGTAAGAAGGAAATTTTGCAGCATGAGATGACTATCAATCTTGCCGGTCAGATTTTTTCGAAGTCCGATGATCAGGGTGCCGTTGACTTCGGTATGAATTTGCGTTTTGAGAAAATGGTATGGAAAAAGCGGTCTCTGACGGTACAGAACTTTCTGAGGGCAGACTCAGGTAAATGGGTCCCGGAAAAGGAGTACGAGGGCAGTCAATTGGATCAGGACTATTCTGTCAGAGACAAACGTGCTTTACTGGATATAGGCTTCTTTCAGCCTCATATTATGGAAAATATTGATTTTGGTCTTGTCATAAGAAATCTTCTGGGATACGTATGGAGTTATGGCAACGAGGATACGGTTTATTATGACACTCTGACAGATTTAAAGGGGCAGGATTCTGTATTGATTAAAACATCCGGTTTTACCAACAGCAAAAAGGCCATGCGCGGATGGACCAGAGGTGCCAACCGGACACTTACTGCAGGATTAGTCTATCATGCTTCAATCAGCAATGATAGAATCATTTTAAATTTTCCACTTGATCTTGAGATACGTGGACTTTTCAACAAGAGTATCAGGAACCGATATATATTCAGAAGTGGTTTGGAAGCAGACATCGCCAGATACGTAATGTTGCGTTTTGGATATGCACGGGCTCCAGGCAGACTTAGATCCACCTGGGAAGAGATAAAAAATATTAATATCTTTACAGGTGGAGCCGGTCTGAGAATATCCTCATTTTCTTTTGATTTCTATTTTTCTGACAAGGTATTCGGATTGAACGGGGCATTTAATTATTAAGGTCTGGAACAGACCGATGGTTTGGAAGCCGTTTCATCACCTATCCGGGTTAATATTAATAGCAGAAGTAGTAACCGCAAATAGCAGAAATAAACCGCTCTTTTGATGAGAAGCTCAGCAGAGGGGAGCGGTTTTTGTTTCAGAATTAAAAGTTTTTTAGATTAATATTAGCAGGTCTGCTAAAGAAATTGGAAAGACATTCAGTTTTTGAAATCTTCGATTCTCTCCATCATACTGCCAGTTGTATCGGTTGACGGTGGCTTAACAGTTACTCCACAATCTTCAGTAACAGGAGTCATTCTCATTATGTAACGTTCATATTGAGAATAAAAACCATTTGGATTTTTTATTCCTCCGGTTTTCAGAAGACTGGTGGTTAAGAAGCGATGAAGTGACTTTCCATCAGCCGGTCCCGTATATTTGGTATTACACTCACCGATACAGGCAACCGTAAGGTCCTGAATATCTGGTATTCCGCTTTTTTTGCCAAACCGATCCAGATCAACCCTGACAACTGCATTCCACAGGCCGTAACAGGTTCTCGCTTTACTGTAAGATGGAACATTGAATGGTCTCATGACATCATCTGTAGTTCCGCTTTTGGCAAAATTGGATAGAGGTTCAGTCAACAGGTACGCATCCGGGTTGAAAACACTGTCAGTCAAAGATGGATCGTATGGAGAGACCTGGTAAGCAATATCATAGTCACTCAATCCATCAGCCCTGTTGGAGACCAGTCTCTTGTGCAATCCCAGTAAAGATGGTCTTATATTGTTGATATCTGCGTATGGATGGTAACGTCTGATGGTATCATTAATAGATACATTTTCACCATTTAAAATTATCTTTTCAATGACCAGAGAAGGATGTTGTGCGGGATGTTCGATCAGATCGTTATTGTAGAAGACGTTAAAAAGGTGCATCTGTTCATAAAGACTCATCTCCAGTGTACCTAAAGCAATGGAGTACATGCTGTCAGAAATGGGAACTCTTTTGCCATAGGAATTCATGTAATCTACATCTGCGCCTACGATTCTGGTGAATTCCTTGTATGCCCTGACCCCTGTCATGTAAGTAAGCTTCAATGAATCCTTTACTCTGGAAAAGGCACCGGTTCTGTAAAGCAGTTGAACAAGCTGAAAAGCATCGGGTTGAACCTCAAATTTGGAATTAAATATGCTTCGGTTCATCCTTAGCAGTGTCTCAACTGCAAGAATATTATTGGATGATTCCAGCAGATCAAATACATATTTACATCCATCAAAAACATTGTTATAGTTATGAACCGGATAGCCTCTGCCTCTTACTGCACTGTTATGAAAAACCACTCCGGTTTTGACACCATTTGTAAACTCGAAATTCCTTTTCCATGCCACATCATCGCTAACCTCAATAGTATCGGACCATCTGGAGTATGGCTTGAAAATTCCCAGATCATAATTGAGAGTATTAAGAATTGGTTTAGCTGTCGAGGAACCGTTCGGAGTCCTGTTTCTTAGCAGGCAAGCCAGCCTTGAACCCAATCTGTCTCTTGAGTAATATGCAAGCAGTTTTCCGGATCGTGAATCCATGATGCTGTAGGCATAGTATTGCCCATCAACTGCAACGGGTTTACGCAGATAATAAAAGGTACTTCTTCGGTACTTGTTTCCGATCATCTTTTTGTAGCGGATATTTACAATGATTGTATCACCGGGATAGCAGCGGGTGTAGAATGTGGAACCTGGTTCATGAAAATTGACAGTGTCTTTAAGTATTCTGATCAATCGGACGGAATCTTTGGGAGTCTTTTTTATTTCGACTGTTGCAGAATCGCTTCCAATTCTTACTTCATCGATTATGGTAGTATCTTTACCATACCCTCTGTTATCTACCAGTTTTTCCAATGTCTCCTGAAGATCTTTATCTATGGTTAATTTTATAAGCAAGTTGCCTTTTTTACGAATCAGAGAATTTGGGTCGATAAGATCCATTTGTCTGAGCTGTTCCGGATCAGAACCATTTCTCTTCAGAGTCATAAGCCAGAACTCATTTGCCAGATCGACAAGAGCGCCATAACCACCCTGAAAAGTTTTAGGCTGACTGAATTTCAGTCCTTCGATCTCAGAGAGGACCTGTGCTCTTTTTTCCGGGCCCCATTTCAGCATCTCAGCCATGCGTGGCATATCGATTTTACACTGTGTTGAGATCTTTGCTTTATAGTTTCTTCCCCATTTTACCATGCGAGCCAGATAAACACATTCTGCATCCGACAGATCTTTTAACTCTTTGTCAAATAGACCTCTGGCGATATCTTTACATCCAATCATGCCATAGTCGCTTGTGACACAGTGGTTAAGGTAAACTTCCAAAATATCTTCTGCAGGATACATTTTTCTAAGAGCAACCGCCAATTGAAGTTCACGTTTTTTCCGGTCAACAGACTTGCTTATTATTCTCATCCCTTTTTCATCCAGTTTGGAGATGAAAAGTTTTGCAACCTGCTGAGTAATAGTGGATGTACCACGGGGAGTAACGATTCTGAACTTAAAAACCGATTCTTTCATCGCACTTAATAAAGCACGTACGAAGCTTTCAAACTCAATCCCCATGGAATTGGAAAAAAAGTTCTTATCTTCAGCAGCAAGAAGTGCGGTAATAAGAGTTGGTGGAACCTCCGAGAGTCTGGCTCTCTGATGATCGGTTTTAATTTTGGCCAGAGGTCGCTCATACCTGTCAACAATCTCGATAGTATTGGAGTACTGACGTACTTCCCGCAGTCGATCGATAATGGAAAGTGAAGGATAATCATCAAGAGTCACCCCATCAACGACCCTGACCTCAGAATTCTCTTTTTCTTCATCTTTATCGACAATCCGGGCGGCTTGCTGATCCATGGCCTGGTCAGTGAGCACATCTTGCCATCCTGCTCCATACTCTCTGGACAAAAGGCCTCTTTTTTCCAGATCAACCAGTTTTTCGCCCCATCTTAAGAAATAGCGGTTAAAAGAAGCTCTGGCAAGCAGATACCCAGGATATGCACCTATTAAAGCCAGTGCTGTAATCCCTCCACATATCCACAGAATTTTTTTCAATACTTTTTTATTTTTTGCCATTTTTTGAAACCCGAAAAGAAGAATACTAAAGGGCAGACTCCTGAAGTGATTCCGCAGTTTAAGAATAAATCATAAGGTTTTAAATCTACTCTATTTTATATAAGATATTCAAGAAATCCAATGCAAAAGGTGGACATTAATAGTAATTAAAGTATATTTTTAATAACCAAAATCGGGCGATTCTACTGGTAAGGTATAGGTTCTTCTTCGCTTTGTTTGTGCCCACACCCCAGCCGCCTCAGAGTCGTTTTACTTTTATAAAAAAGGGAGATGGTTGATGAGATATGTTCAAATCAGAGGTCTGATATTCATATTCTGTTTATTGGTAGCCGGATGTGCGCAGCGAACAATAACACGGATCGAATCCCTTCAGGCACCATGTCCCAGAGTTTTATCTAATGAAAATGACACTCTAAACTATGTAGTTGCTTTCAACGACACAAACGAGCGGGAAGCCTTCGTCTCATCATTCAATCAGTTTCTTAAAAAGTACCCTTTTGTTAATATGATGAGAGATACGGTACGCAATTATGTTCGCATTGATTTACTGCCACCATCTGAACAGTTGCCTCTCGAACAGCCTATCACCAGGATAGAGCAGACCCAGATCATTGAAGACAAAATTGAGGAAATCATTGAAGAAGTCAGTTCGGATTCCACGCCAGCTGTCACAGATTCGATTCTGCCTGACTTTGGAGGAGTTGTCAGAATTTATTTCCCCCGGAAAAATATTGATCCACTTTTTTCCCGCTTATTTAATTATTTCCCCATTAATGAAGATACAGATCAGACATCCCTGATAATTTCCGATTCTTCTGCTCATAGGATCACCCTTAAGATTAATGGCAGATTCACCAACGCCGAAAACCGTACCCTTACTGCTCTTGATTTCATAGACAATTGGACTTCTATTCTGAAGAAGTATCCAGCTGAAGGCTATTTTCTGTTTAGAAACGTTGTGGGAGTACCGGAATTCATCTCCGGCAATGAAGCTACAGTGAAAGGCTTTAACGCTCTGGATGAAAACACAATTACCTTACGGCTGGCAACCAATGATACTCTTGCAGGATTCCGTTTACGAAACCGAAGACTGATAGATGGTAATCTGAAGCTGGGTTTATATTACATTTCCCGCAGAAGTGATAATACTCTTGAACTGCTGGCAAATAGTAATTCTGGTCCGGAAAAGCCATTTCTGGAAAAAATTGTATTATGTACTGGCGGAGATCCCAATCCGATTCTCTCATTTTCTTTGAATAAATACGATGCTGTGGTGCTGACCTCGACAAATGATCTGGAGTATGCGCGTAGAAATTTGACTAAAAATGCATCCTTGCAGGAGATTCCGGGGGAGCGATATTTTCTGGCCTGTGCATCAGAAGATGAAGGGTTCAGGGCATTTCTTAAAAAACAGATTAATAAATCCGATATGCTTCGTAATGTTGCAAAAGCAGAGGGAACAACTATTAATTCGGTAGTTATGGACAATCTGGAATCTGATGCTCGAGAATTAAGCACAAGCACTGACCAGTTCTCTTCAAATAGTACATTCAAACTAATTTATTGCAAAGATGATCAGATATCTAAAAACATTGCAGAGAAGCTTTTGGCCACCCTTTCTCATTCAAAAATAAGTGTAAATCTGGCAGCGCTGGAGGAGCTGGAGTATCAGCGATGTCTCATCACCAGAAACTATGATTGCGCCGTGGGATGGGTACCACAGAATATCACCCATAATATCAGCGAACAGCTCAGACTTGCCTCAATCTGGTTTAACGACGAAACAGATGCATTCAAACGACTTCAGGATAACACAGAGATTCCTCTCTTCTCTGTTAAAAGATACCTGCTGAAAAGAAACGATCTCCACTTATACAGAAATAGCATTCAGGGACTTTTCCGTAAAATTGATCAGGGTCAAATCCAACCCGTAAATGAGAACTGAATAGTTCTCATTTTTT
>CAYPMS010000026.1:0-41217 GCA_964411655.1 uncultured Fibrobacter sp. | reverse complement strand
AAATCCCTGAAATTTATCGAACAGATTGCAGAATAGGAAAACTGGTATTAATGGTCAGGAGTGACTGAAGGTCAGCAAACCTGTGATAAAATTATTTGTATTACTCAGCAATTTACGATAGTTATGAAATCCCAGATAAATTCAACCTAAATTCCGCAGTTGAGGTGGATGCAGATGCATAAGATATTGAGATGATAAGCCTTGAACGCGGTGCAGGCCTTATCGACACGGTGATAAGGTCAAACCGCGTGAATGGCTTAGCGCTCAAGATGTTACGCATATGCGCCGCGTTCAACTGCGGATTTTAGGTTCAAGATAACAGGCACCAAATCCTGAAAAATTCCCAATAACTAAAAATTCAAATTGGACAGCAGAAGGTAACAGATCCAATTTGAAAATACTTCAACAACCTTCTAATTTCCTGTTTCTGTTTCGAATTTAGAATCTGTAATCTCATATCTGACAAGCTGAGCAGTCACTTTTTTTAACAAATTCCATAAATACAAAGCCATTATAAACGTAATCATTGTCCTGTTCTGTTATAATTACCAAAGGGAAAAGGGGTCTGATGCCAGTTACTGTTTCACATCCGGCACTGTCGGTTGGTCTTAAAAGATTTGGTTTGGTTCTTTCGGCACTTGTTGTTGGAAGTATGATGCCGGATTTTGAGTTTTTCTTGCGGCTTAATTTTGGAAAGGAGATCGGGCATACAATTGCAGGAGTTTTTCTTTTCTGTGTTCCGTCAGGGCTGCTGGTGCTTTTTCTTTTCCATAGACTGATGAAATTCCCTTTACTTTCATTGGTTCCTCACAATCACCAGCTTAGGCTTTATCCGGTTGCCCGGGGTTTCAGCTTTTTCCCACTGAGAAACTTCCTGAATATTGTCATTTCTCTGATATCAGGTTCTTTTACTCATCTGCTGGCCGATGCCTTTACACATTATGATGGATTTTTTGTGGAGCGTATCCCTTTACTGAGTCAACCTGTGGTGGTGCTTCCGCAGGGGACTGTACGAGTTTATTTTCTGCTTCAGTATGTGTTTTCCATTGTAGGTGTTTTACTTCTTTTATATTGGTATCTGAAGTGGTACTACAAGGCAGAACCAGAAAAACAGGTGATTCCACATCGTTTTCACATCAGTCGGAAAGTGGGAATAGTATTATCTATTGTTACTTTCGCGTTAGGCACTGGAGTTACCTATGGAGTCATGCTGGCAAAAGGGAATGGTGGAGTTGAGCTGGCAAAATCGATGATTTCACTTTCGGCAATAGCATCGGCAAGCGGTCTTATGGTTGGGCTGATCGGTTTTGGTATTATGTGGCACTTTTTTATTCCACATCACAAAAGGGTTACTGAATCTTTGAACGCTGAACACTGAACCTCTTAACTCAAACCCGTAAAACCTCCGAACCAACGACAGGTATATAGTTTGCTGGACTTCTTCATCAAATCCAAAAAGGAGCATGATGATGAGTTACAGTAAGTCACCCCGTTTTTACCCTGCCCTGTTAAGCGTTATTATTGGCTGGAATTTTTTTCATTGCGGAAGATCTCCTTCTGAAACAAGTTCAACCGAATGTGGATCAATTCATGTTAGCGCTCTGATTAAAGAAAATCTGAAGAAAGTTTCTGCTGTCGCTGCTACCTCATTTGAAAATCTGGTATTGGAAGTCTATGGTGATGGTATGGATACACTGCGATTCAGCAGCAAAGTAAGTAATAATTCGACGACTTTAAATGACACTTTCAACGGGATACCTGCTGGTAGAGACCGTGAGGTGAAAATATACACTACAGATAATAAGGGGCTTAGAGTTCATATCGATTCATTGGACAAGCGAATTATCAGGATAGATAAGAATGGTGTTACAACTATCAATGCCACACTCATTCCTGCCGCTGGTTCCATATACATGCAATTGGCCAATGTTTCCACAGACATCGACTCGATTTTTTTAAAATTTATTTCCACAGGAGGGATCTGGGAGAAACGGCTAAAAAGAAATTTAAAGATGAATCTGACTCTGGATAATATTCCTGATGGTACCGAAGGGACGGTTTATTTTACTGCAGTAAAACCGGGCGGGGATACTCTTTATCATGCCAGCAAAAAGATAATATTCAATGCCAGAGAGTTAACCGAGCTGGAATTCATTTTCGATCTGCTTCCTGTTTCTGTTGCCATGGATATAAGAGTGGAAAGTCCGGGTGTAACTCTTGTAACCATTAACATGGCAGATCTGCCCAATTCAGAGGAAAGTGGTGAACTGATTATTACTGAGATCATGTACAATGCACCGGATTCATTCCAATATATTAAGGTTTACAATCCTTCAGGAGCATCAGTAACTATTGATACGCTGATAATCGAAGTCGATAAATCCAGAAAGAAAATTGCTTCAGTTACCATTAATGCTTACGATAGTTACAGACTGCAACTTGACCTCACCAAAAATGGAAATCTTATCACGCTTAGAGCTAAAGACAATACCGTTATTGATAGGGTTGTCTATATAGGTACAACTAATGAATTGGAATGGCCAGAGACAGCTTATAATAAGGCTATATGTCTGGATTCTGCTTCATACGATGTCAAAAAAAACAATTTCGGCCGAAACTGGTATGCTTGCGACCCATAAACTGGCAGACCCACAGGGTGGGTTTAGCCGAGCAACTGATAAGTTTCGGTTATCATTTTTTCGGTATCATCCCACCCCAGACATTCATCGGTTACAGAAACACCATAGCGTAGCGGTATATCTGAAATCTGCTGGTTGCCCTCCCCGATGTTACTTTCCACCATAAGACCACAGACTGGTATGCCATCATTCCTTATGTTCAGACATTCTCTCCAGACTTTGATCTGATTCTGGAAATTTTTTGCTGAGTTCATGTGGCTGCAGTCCACAACGATCGAGGGGGTCAGCTCATACTGCAAGAGTTTGGTATGGACGGATTTTAAGACAGGTGCGTAATAGTTAGGGCCGTTTTTTCCTCCGCGTAGTATCAGATGACAATGTCGGTTCCCTTCACTGTGTTGAATGCACACCCTGCCCTCTTCATTGATACTCAAGAAGCTGTGTGGCTTTCCTGCAGCGATGATGGAGTTGAGAGCCGAATCTATGGTTCCATCAGTGCAATTTTTGAAACCTACCGGTAAAGGCAATCTGCTGACCATTTCACGGTGTGTCTGACTTTCTGCTGTTCTTGCTCCAATTGCACCCCAACTGCTCAGATCTGAGATATAATGAGCAATCAGTGGATCCAGAAATTCCATGCCTGCGGCCACACCCATGGAGGTGATGGAGATAAGAAGAGTTCTGGCCAGGCGGATTCCCTCTTTCAGATCACAGGAGCCATCCATATATGGATCATTAATCAGCCCTTTCCATCCTATAGATGAGCGGGGTTTCTCCAGGTACACCCGCATGATGATGCAGAGGCGGTCTTCGAATTTTTCTTTCAGTTTATTGAGCCTGTAAGCATAATCCAGTGCAGATTGTGGATCGTGAATTGAACAGGGCCCAACAATGAGAAGCAGTCTGGGGTCGAATCCCGAAATAATGGCTTCGATGTCTTTTCTTGCCTGCAGAACAGTTTCTCTGGATTTGCCGCTTAAGGGTAATTCCCGGGCAAGTTTTGCAGGTGATGGCAAAAGGTCCACATCCTGACAGGTTAATAATGTTTCCATAGTTTTCCTCAATAGTTTACAGGGTTTATAATAAAAAAGCCCCTGAATTTTCAGGGGCTTATCTGTTAATCTCGCTATAATCAGCTAAACAAAGATCAGCCCCCGCTGTCCTTAAAGGAATAAAAAAACCAGTAATAAAAAAAGAGACCATTAAAAGTGAATGTGTAACGGTTGTCAATACTTCTCATTTTTTTCTCCAAAAAAAAACCCCTCTTTTTGAGAGGGGTTCGAAACCTTTAATCTATAGTTAACAGATCAATACGTCCGAGCCCCTTCAGGTTTTAAACCAGAAGAAATAAAAGTATCGGACGTTCTGATAGATTTTTTTCATGTTTATAAAATAAACCGGGAAAAGAGAATTGTCAACTTTGGAGGTCTGGATAGCAATATTTTTAGACATGAAAATTTGACCCTGGTATTAGCATGGTACTACTCTGAGTCAATAATAAAGGCATTAGTTGGTGAATGCTGGATCTTTGGAATTATAATATCCAGGACCCCATCTTTATAGAAAGCTTCCATAGCGTCGGAGTTAAGATCAGCAGGAAGATTAAAGCTGCGGTTAAATGATCCATAGCATCTTTCCAGATGTCTGTAATACTTTTTTTCTGCAACAGGACTCTGTTTTTTTTCTCCGCAGATAGTCAGAACGTTTTGATCCAGAATTACTTCGAAATCGGAGCGGTCAAGCCCTGGAAGATCTGCTTTGAGACGGTAGCATTTTTTTTCTTCCAGAATATCTACTGATGGATAATTGGAGCTGATTTTACGATCGGAAAGATCGAAGCTTCCCGAGATAATCTGTTCCAATTCTTCAAAAAGGTTCTCGTTCTGGTTGGCTTTGTCGCTCATTTTGTCTTTTCCCTTCTAAACCAGTAAAAGAAATTCCTGAAGGCTTTTAGTAGTATTCAAAGCGATTTTCAGGTTGATAAGATCTTCATTATTTATTATCCCTTCTCTTTCCGGTCTTCCTTGCAGAAATGGTATGAAGGGATGATTAATGAACTGATCAGGTTGAATCAGGGGTTTATCCAGAGTGTCCATAACTGTCTCCTTTCTCCAGTTCACCATCCATCCACTGCAAAAAGCATGCCGTTGGCCTGTTGCAGAAAATTGGTGGTTATCTACCTTTAAAATAGTGAAAAAAGCATAAAAATGTAACTGAATTAATTTTGTTGTTTTCATTTAAAACACATAAGTGTATCAAAAAGGAGTTAATTTATTAAACGTTTTTTGAGAATAAGGATTAAGCGTGTGATTTAATTTGAGTAACAGATTTTGAACTGACCATAATTACTCAAACACTAATTCAGTACAGTAAACCAAAGACTATTTGAAATAAAAAGGAGTTATCCGTATGAAAACTCAACAGTACGGAAAAATTATGCTACTAGTCCTGCTGGCTGTGCAGATCTCTTTTGCTGCTCTTTATAGTGTTGCCAAAGATGGTGCATACAAAACTGTTCAGAGTGCCATAGATGCAGCCGGTCCGGGAGATATCGTACAGATCGAGGATCTGGGTGTTTACGAAGAACAGGTGACCATCGACAGCACCAAAAGTGGTCTTGTCCTCCGGTCAGCAAACCCAACTGCTTCTAAAAAGCCGGTAATTAAGTACCAGGATACAAAGACAGTGCTGCCAAAGACTTATCAGCAGTCCTTACACAAAGATTCTATCAATTTCGACCAGAATGGTGCTCTGCGTGTTCTTCATGCCAGAGGGGTTGTCATCGAAGGTATCAAAGTGGACGGCGGTGGTGCTTATCCCTGGGAATGGCCATCTGTCTGGGAAAATAAATGGGCTTTGTTTCATGGTAATGCGGCTATTACCCTGTGGATTGCTGGTGATGTGGTAATCAGAAATTGCGATATAACCAATGCTTATTTCGGTATAAATGTTAAGGATCGTAACGAGGGGGGAATTTTTGCCAATGCTAACCCTGCAGATCTTGATACCTGGAATATTGTACCGTTAGCAGGTTTTGGAAGAACTGGAAACCATGTTATTGAAAATAACAGGATTCATGATAACAGCTATGGGATGTTCTTTGAATCGGTCTGGGATCAGGGGTCGGTAATCCGTTATAATCTTTTCTATGAAAATCATCATACCAAATCAGTAGCTGCTAAGGTGGCAGGTTTTACAAATGAAGGTGGTAACCAGCCTGGAGGTGCTATCTTTTTTAAAGATCACATGCTTTCACCTCTGGCCATATATAACAACACTTTCTGGCATAATCGTGCTACATTTGTGGCAAACTGGCAGGTGGGAGGTCCACATCTGATATTCAATAATATTATTGCCCAACCTGATTCTCTTGCCAACATACATCAGGACATTTCCAGGAAATTTCCATCCAGGATGCATCATACACTCTATGCTGCACAGTCTCAAAAACCCGGTACCCGTACTCAGCGATATCATATAGGAAGGAATAATGCTGATGGAGAGTATGAAAGTAAGGAGGTTCCGGTAACTGCTTACGATCAGGTGAGGGTAATGAATGGCATGGATAGAGTGGAAATAGAAGGTATGAGGGTTACTATTGATGACCCATTTGACACCACCTTTTTTGTGGAGTGGGCTATTCAGCCTGGAGCAAGAATCATTACTCCTTTTGGCAAGAATTCTACTGTCCGCTGGTTTGAGATGAAATTTCTGTCTACTGATCCGGAAGATCCCGATTTTCTGGTTCCTGACTGGGATGATCCAGATGTGGATAGACTGGTGCTGGATCAGGGCTGGCCAGAAGCGGGAATTCTTGATGCCGATGGAAGTATGGCAGATCTGGGAGCCATTCCCAAAGCTGGTAGATCACGTGGTAATATAGTAATAAGAGCTGTAAGACCGGTTATTATAGAGGGAACTACTGCAACTATCGATTTTGATGTCCTGGGCCTGGACAAGGCATCATTGAGTAATATGAAGATTAAATATATCCGATGGATAAAAAATGTTACTTACGAAAAAGACGCTTTTGGACCCGATTTCGATACTATTCCAGCCAGTGATATTGTATCAGTAGATGTCCCGAAAACTCCAATTGTAATGGGAAGTAACAGCATAAGTATCGACATTAAAAAAGCACCTGGAAAGACAGAGCACTATGGGTTCTTTGAACTGATTCTGGAAGGTACTAATGCCGATGGGGAAACCGAGATGAGCAGTGTGGGCTTTATTCCCTACCGTAAAGTGGATTATATCTTTGTGGTTAAAGTTCTGGATTATGCCACCGGTAAAATTGAGCTGGATTCGGTCAGGGCTGGAGAAATGGTAAAAATCTCAATAACTCCCCAAAGAGTCGGTGGTGGTTCATTTGATAATGTGGTGGCGCCATGTACTTTGACCCTGGGTTCAGGCTATGTTCTTTATACTGAAAATGGTGATACATTACAAGTCCCATCGGTCAAAGGTACTCTGATAAAGGAAGGTTATTTTACAAAAGTTCCTTCCAGTGGATATGACAGGGTTTCGGTTAACGGAGCCTATGGGAAGCAGATCTTCCTGGGTAATTCCAAAACGATCAGAATTTTGCCAGGTGCCCCAGAGAAGGTGACTTTTCAGACTCCTCCTTCAAAAGGTTTAACTGTAATCCCTGGTTTCTTAGACAATGGTTCTGTCAGGGTGGAGGATAAATATGGTAATAGTGTGGGAAAAGGGGTTCAGGTAAAGATTCGTAGCACTGCACCGGATATAGGCGACATTTTAAATGATGATGATTCTCCTGCTAAAGGTAAAGATGTAATTAGTGTTACCGATTCAACAGGGAAAGCCACCTTCAGAGCAATTGTCACAGAGGGTGATAAGGATGATACCATTCCTCTGATTGCAACCCTGGTTCAAAATAGTGCAACTGATAATGCAAAACTGGTTGTGGGTAACAAAAAGCCGAAATACTTTATTCTTTACAGTGATACTGCTAAATTTGACTTGACGGTAGAGCTCAGAGGGTGTGCAGGAGTTAAATTTCCGGTAACAATAGTCGCATCCACAGCTCAGAAGGGCGACACATTGATTGACACCCTGAATAATGAGTTCAATATCGATCTTCCCAGTGGAATTGCCGCATACAAGACCGACAGTCCTGAGGACACCGTGCGTATCAGCAGTTCTGCTCTGGTTAAAGGTAAGGCCAAAATCTGGATCAAATCTACTGCCGGGCGGCAGGTTAATCAGCAGATCGCTATAACCGGTAAGAACGATAATCTTATCATGGCTAATTCCAGAAAGGGAATCTACTTTGATCTCTGTGGACCGGTAATTGATAAAGCTGCTTACTTTGCAGAGAATGGCGATGGGCAGGTTGACAGACTCGATATATGGTATAAGGAGGAGTTGGAATCTACAGAAATACCGGATTCATTAAAGCTATACTGGCCAGATGAGCAGCAGGCTTTCCTTAGAACGGTTAAAAAATCCGATATCACTTTGGATGACAAGAATGCCAAACATCTTATTGTGAAAATTAAACCGGCATTTGATAAACAGATAACTTTTTCTACCAAGACCAGGCTTGGTACCAGCTACTGGAATGATCCAAATCAGCCCGATGCTGTTACAGACATCAAGAGTTTTACTATCGCAGACAGTGTAGGGCCGGTGCTTACCTATGCTAAGGTAGTGGAAAAGTTGAAAGGTGGCAATGACACCATGTTTATCCGATTCTCGGAGAATGTTAATATTGATCTAATAAGGGGAATTACACTCACCCTGGTCAAAAAGGGCGGGAAGACATACAATTTGAATATTCTGGATGTCTATAGTCTAAAAGACACAATAAGGATTGTTGTTGAGGATTTGAAGGAGAATTCTCCTGCAATCGGAGATTCCCTGAAGATTCTTCATACCGGAACCATTGCTGACCTTAATAAAAACAAGGCTCATCCAGATAACCGGCCGGTACCTTTAAAGCTCAAGCTGGTTCCACCAAATGTGAAGAATGCCTATTATATAGACAGTGATGGTGATGGAATAGTAGATTCTGTTTATGTTAAACTGGACAAGTTTGTCAGCAAGGAGATCATAACAGCAACTTGTGTGTGGAGCGAAGGAAATAATTCCACAGATGCTCTTGAGGGAGGCAACATGTCTCACAGCCCCAAAGACAGTAATACGATCGGTATTAATGTCAAAGGAAAGTTCCGTACCAATGAGGTAAAGACTTCTGGGCTCATGTCGATACACTTAAGTTTTTCAGAATTAGGAAATTCAATACAGCCTGTACCGGTAGCTGACAGTGCTGCACCTGTTATAATCAAGGCAGAGTATTTTCCGGGTTCTTTTGTTGACGGTAAATTTGCCCTGGACACTCTGAAGGTTACCTTCTCGGAAGAGACCAGATATGCAGTGCAATCGGTTAATCCTTTCAACCTGTATCAGAATGGAACCAAATACACAATTGATCTGCAGACTACTCCAAAAGCTTTTACCAATGGTTTTCAGTTCGTTCTGAAAGATGATAAAAGCATAAAGGGAGTCCGATACCCGGAAAATGGTGATTCCATACATATTAATGTGTTACCACAGCCACCTTTCAGTGATGGAAACAAGTATCAGGAAAAACCTAATAACCGTAAAGTTGTCCTGAAAGTTAACGGGGTACCTACCGATGTAGTTGTAAAGGTGGGTCCGAATCCCTTCAACATTGATTTACAAGATTCTATAACCTTCTACATTAAACCTCTGGCAAAGATGGTTGAGAATGTAGATGCAGAAGCTACGATTGTAATATATGATCAGATGGGAAATAAACTATGGGTGGGTAAAGGGTCCTCCAGTGATCGAAAGGATCGTCAGATTCAAATTGGATGGAAAGGACAGAATCTGAAAAAGAGAAATGTTGGCCAGGGTACCTATCTGGCCAGAGTAAAAACGGTCTATGGGGATAAAAACGCTCCCAAGAAAGAGAATATTGTCGATATCCCGATTGGGATTAAACAGAATAAGTAACTGAATTTCAAGGGACCTTCACTGGCAGCCATTAGCTTGAAAGTGAAGGTTTTCTTTTTTTTGTTTCCCCTGAAGCAATAATTGAACGGCTGCACCAGAAAAGATTACTTTATATACGCTGGGCTAAGTAGGAAAATGTGTGATCGAAGGAGTCATTCTGTATGAATTCGAAATTGTTAAAAATGATTTTAATTGTGGCATTTGCTGCCGCGACTGTGTTATCTGCTACTTATACGGTGTCTAAGCCGGGTGGCCGTGGAGCTTATCATACTATTAAAGAAGCTATTGAAGCTGCTGAAGCGGCTAATGCTGATGAAATAGAAATTGTTATCCTGGATTATGGGACCTATGAGGAACAGGTGACCATTTATGAGAAGAAAAACTTTATTCTTCGATCCGAAAATCCAACTTCTTCAAGAAAACCTGTAATAGAATACCAGGATAAAGAAAATGTCGGTCCAAAAAATGTTGAAGAAGCCCAGGACTCCGCAAAAATAACCTATGAGCGTAACGGAGCAATCCGAGTATGGAATTCTTATAATGTAAAAATCGAAGGTATAGCCATCAGTGGCGGTGGAAATTATCCTTTTGGCTACGATGCTGTTTGGAAAGACAAAAACAATCAAGCCTGGCCTCTGCAACATGGAAATACCGGAATTTCTATTCTGGTCTCCGGAAAAGTCATAATCAGACATTGCGATATTTCAAATGCCTTTTTTGGTTTTTATTTGAAAGATCGAAATGAAGGTGGAATCTTTGCAAACTCAAACCCTGCAGATATTCAGACCTGGAAAGTGGTTCCTCTATCCGGTTTTGGTCGCACCGGTGATCATTTGATTGAATATTGCAGAATACATGACAATTCTTTTGGATTATTTTCTGAATCAGCCTGGGATCTTGGAAGTGTTATAAGATACAATCTGTTTTATGAGAATCATCATCCCAAAGGACAATCAGCGAAGATTAAGAGTATCACCAGCGAAGGAAATAACCTTACTGGTGGTGCAATGGTTTTCAAGGATCACATTTTAAGTCCGTTAACCATTCACAATAACACATTCTGGCACAATACCTACACATTTGTTGGATTGTGGAGAACTGGTGAGCATTATTTAATCTTTAATAATATCGTGGCTGAACCGTACCAGGATTCAGAATTCAAAGATGCATGGCAGTGTCTTGATCCCTATTTTCAATATAGGATGTATCATTGCGTTTACGCCGCTCATGTACTTCCCATTGAAAAGCGAACGCAGGATGCCCAGGTTACAGACCCGATAACCAATGAGCAGGTTAAAGAACCGGTAACCATCTATAACGCCAGGATATTGAATAATTTTGGAGAAATTCAGTCGATCGATTGGACTTATCCCGTTGAAGTAAGTGATGGCTCAACAGTTCCATTTGTGTTTAGAAATGTTAAGCTCCCGGGAAACCTGGTTGTATCTACTAATCTGAGAAATGGTGGCTTTGAAGCTGGAAATAACATCAGATGGTTGGAGACAAAATTCCAATCTACTGATCCGGATGATCCGAACTTTCTGGTTCCAGATTGGGATGATTCTTTGGTTAATCTGTACATTGTGGATCAGGGTTATCCGGCAACTGGAGTGATAGACCCCGATGGCACACCTGCAGATCTGGGTGCTATTCCTAAAGAGGGCGGAATATTTAAGAATCAGGTAGTGATTAAACCTGCATCACCGGTCGTCATAAATGGAACCAGTGCGAGTGTCAGTTTCACTCTTTCAGGTTCAGAAATTGATGGCAAGGTAGGATCGATGGTTGATCCAAAAATTGTTTATGCCAGATGGATAAATTCGTTACCTGCTAGTGTTGAAAATGGTAACAGCATGGGGCAGACAAAAGTAATGATTCCCCAAAGGGACATAATTGAGATAAAAAATCTACCAGCTATCAAAATGGGGTTAAATCTTTTGACCTTTACTGTTCCGGCCCGCTCGGACTCCAATCTTTATGCTTTTCTGGAACTTTTCATTGAGGGAAAAGACCCGGAAACAGGTGAAAAAGTCATTTCAGTTGCCGGATCACTTCCATACCGAAAAATTGAATATGCTTTCGATGTAAAAATTCTTAGTGCTGCAGATAAGAAAACCGAATTGAAATCCGTTCAGGCCGGTGAAGTTGTAATACTTCAGATTAAACCAAAGCGTTTGGATAATAAGGCTTGGAATGATTCTACTCCTATAGATAAGGCTGATGTAAACCTTATCTCCATGTACAATCTTCTGGACAAAAATGATGAGATTCTGAAAATACCTACGTTCAGAGGAACTTATCAGACAGAAGTCAAATTCACCCGTGTACCTGATGGTGGTAATGATATAGTGCAGGTTAATGGCTTATTCTCCATCGCAACAACTGGAGGACATAGGGATACTTTACCTATCAGTGGACATAGTGATCAGATAACTATCAAACCCGGCCCACCTGACTATCTGGAATTTAAGTCACCACCTTCAAAAGGTGTAGATAAGATCGATCCGGGCAGAGAGTATGATGTAAAAATTGCAGTGTATGATAAATACGGTAATAGAATCGATCAGAAGACAGATGTAACCCTCACCAGCCAAAAAACCAATAAAGGAGATGTGGTAGGGGGCGGACCGAAAACCTCTTCTACTGATACAACAGGAATTGTCCATTTTCTGGTGGAGGTAACCGAAGGAGCCCAAAAGAATGACTCAATCCCTCTGGTTGCTTCACTTAAGGTAACCGGAAAAACGGATAATGCAACCCTTATAGTAGGGGAGCCCAGAGATAAACTGCTGATTTTTTATCCGGGTGATTCTGCAGGTACAGAAATCGACGAAAAGTTTTCGATCGAGGGATGTTCTGATCAGTTTATTCCAATCGTGGTTAAAAGAATCGGAAAAAAAGATAATAAATTTGTAGTAGTGAATGCCGATTCTGATACCGTTTCTTTTGATATTGAAACCAGCAGCGGAATCGGAGTGTATTTAACAAACGAACCCGGTGCTCAGAAGATAACCAAAGTCAGTAAGATGAAAGGGCAGGTCACTCTCTGGATAAAATCAACGGGACTGGCTGCTCCAAATGGCAGCATAAAGGTCTACCCGATTGACAATCCGGCTGTATTATCCGGTGAAAGAGGAAAAATCAACTTTATTCAGTGTAATCCAGGTATTCTGAAGGCAGCTTATTTTGCTGATAAAGGTGATGGAAGAGTAAACCGTCTGGAAATTTATTATGATGATACTCTGGCTGCCACTGAAATACCGGACACTTTCCAACTTTTTTGGCCTAACCGTCAAACTGAGCCAAAAATCGTTTTAGGAAGTGATATCAGCAGTGTAAAACTGGATGTGAATAACAGGAAACACTTGACAATTACCCTGAAAGAGCCATTTAACCCGGTACCTCTGGTAACTGTAAACAGTGTACCTACTCTTGGTATTAGCTTCTGGAGAAATCCTTTGCTGGAGGAAGCACCGCTGATAAAAGCAAATTTTAATATCGATGACAGCGTGGGACCACTTATTAACAGCGCAGTACTGGTTGAAAAACTGGACAAGTCAAAAGATGATACAATCTATATCACTTTCTCAGAAGGAGTGAATAACGTAAAGGGAGAAACCCTTAAGCTGATAAAGAAAAATGAAGGAAAGGAAATCAACCTTGAAGTAAAGGAAGTTTTCAATTACTCAGGTGACACTTTAAAAATTGTGGTAAAAAGCCTGGGAGAGAACTCTCCTGCAGAAGGTGACAGCCTTTGCATATTAAGCAGCGGTTCCATTATCGATATAAATAAGAATCATGCACATAAAGATAACCGGCCTGTAATGATCAGACTTAAAGGAGTTCAACCTGGCGTTATCCATTCTTATTATAAAGATTATAATGGGGATGGAAAGGTTGACTTTATTACAGTGAGATTTAATAAAAAAGTTAAAGCAGATTCTACCAAAATTAAGTTTGTCTGGGCAGATGGTGATTCGACTCCAACACTTGATAAATCCAGGGGGAAATTTACCTATAATGGAACCGACACGATGACACTTATTGTTGAGGTTAAAGGGTTTTTCAAAGACAGAATCAAAACCTCAGGAGCTATGAGTGTGGAGGCGATTTATCAGAACTATGGAAATGCCAAGTCGGTCTGGAGTGTTGATGATTCTGCAGCACCTGTAATTATTGAAGGAAGGCTTCATCCGGGATCAATCGCCGATGATGGGAATGCCAATAAGGATACTCTGAAGGTAACTTTTTCAGAACACGTTAAGAGAATAGAAACGGATCAGAAAGAGATCTTCAGTTTCTATCATAAGGGTCTCGCTTATGGAATGAATCTTACAAAACACAGGGAAGACGGAAGCGATGTCATCAGCTTCATTGTAGACAAAATAATTATTACTAATGAAGATCTGATAAAAAGCGAATTCAATTACCCTAAAAACAACGATTCATTACGTATGAGAACCGGGACCAATGGTATTTTTGCTGATGATAATTATAATTATCAGAAAGATCCGGCTAACCGTATGGCTCCTTTGAGAGTACTTGCTGTGCCTACAAAGGTTGAGGTTAAAGCTGGTCCTATGCCATTTGTTCCCGGTAGCAAGGAATTAAAAATAGTAGTCAAACCTAAAGCAAAAATGGTTGAATCATGTTCAACCTATGCACGGGTAACAATCTATGACAGAGCAGGAAACGTTGTCCATAGCAAGGTTGGAGATTATAAACCGGAAAAAGGTTCTGTTGAGATAAAATGGAATGGCTACAATTTAAAAGGTAAAAAGGTCGATCGAGGAACCTATATGGCTGTTGTTAACTACTCTCTCTTCCTTGAAAAAGGAAATGGAAAAGAGCTCGATGAGAAAAAGGCTGTTAACTTAAAGATAGCTGTAGGTGCAGAATAAAATTAGAGCCGTTTCTCAGGAAGAAACCCGAAAGCAGGTTTCAGGCCATGTATTTACGGTTGCACTAACTAAGACAATGGAAAAACCCCGATTTATCGGGGTTTTTTGTTATGTGTTATTATAGACAAAGAAACTTGTAAACAATCGTTGAATGGGTAATTCATTAATATGGTTTGCAGATCAGAGTTCGCGATCCAATTGCTCAATGAATACTCTTACTTCATCTGTATCTTTTAAAGAAAAATCAGCAAAAGTTGATTGTACCTCGTTTCCCACCAAAATCCCCGTACCCCAGCCCTTAATTGCTCTGAAAGCATCTTCATCTGTCAGATCATCACCTATATACAGTGGATAACTGTCAGGGGAATTTCCGTAAATCTCATTGGTAATGACCTGAACCGCTTTGCCTTTATGCCAGTCTATCGAAGGCCTGAGTTCAAATACCTTCTTGCCTGAAGTTAGTTTGAACAGTGGAAAGCGAGTTGCGATACCGGATAAAGATGTTTTCAGAGATTGAATCAGGTTCTCATCTTTGATTAATCGGTAATGAACTGCTAAAGAGAACTTTTTTCTCTCTATTATAATTCCAGGGTAAGAGAGTCTTAATGGCTGAAGAAACGCTTGAATCTGGTCTGCCAATGGAAGATATTTCTTTACATTTTCAAGCAAAGTTTCTCTGCCGTCCGGGTATTTAAATTCGAAACCGTGATTACCAGCATAGTAGATATGGGGTATCTGAACAAGATTCATGACATCGCTTAACTCTCTTCCACTGATTATTGCAACAGGAAACTTAACGGAAAGTTTGATGAGAGCTTTCCTCATCGATTCTCCCATAATTGCCAGCTCCGGCCTGGAGATTATTGGAGTAAGTGTTCCATCATAATCCAGGAAAATGATTGATTTATGATGTGAGAATCGGGAAAGGATCCACTCTTGTTGAGATAGTCCGGATGGTAAAAGGGACGATTTTTTAGATACTGGTTGAATATTCAGATCGGTTAATTTTGAAAGTACCAGATCTGCACCATTTTCATACAGCATGGAAGCGGAACCATCTCTGTCAATTCCGATAACCAATGAAAAGTTACCGGTTTTTCCGGCTTTTACTCCTGAGCTGGAATCTTCGAATATAACAGCTCTTTTATTGGAAATATTTAAGAGTCTGCAGGCTTGCAGGAAAATATCCGGTGAAGGCTTTCCTGGCATATTGTTTTTTTCTGCATCGTGACCATCGAAAACCAGGTCGAAAAGGTGGGTGATTCCGACAGAAGCGAGGACCTGACGACAATTTTTACTTGCAGAAACAACTGCAGTTTTTAACTTGTCCAGGCGCCAGAGTTTAATCATATACAATGCATCCTCATAAACTTCTGCACCTTCTTTATTAAGAAGTTCAAGATAAAGATGGTTTTTAAGATTGCCCAGAGCACAGACAGAATCAAAACCCGGTGAATCATCCGGTTTTCCGAAAGGGATAGAAATGTTTCGTGAGATTAGAAAAGATTTTACGCCATAATAACGAGGTTTTCCATCGATATAGGTTTTATACTCTTTATCTGTATTTAAGGGGAGAAAATCAGAACTATGAATGCCGGAATAATATTGAAGGAAGGAGTCGAGACTCTCTTTCCAGGCCCTGATATGGAGCATAACTGTGTTGGTGATTACTCCATCCAGATCGAGGATTATCCCATCATAAAAGATACTGTTTATCGGATGCATCGTTTATTATTCTCCAATTAAAACAGTGGGTAAGGATGATGAAGGAGATGCAGGGAATTACAGATTTGCCTTGTGTCCCACCTTAAAAACATCCAGGTTTTCAGAAAAGCAGACTTGGTAACCATCAACACCACTTCCCAGAGATGAAAACACAACCCGAAAAAAAACTAACTCGTTTTCACGATGGGGCATAACCTGATGGATATTGGTTGACTTTGGAAATGATATTGCATCCAGAGAGAACTGGTTATAAAGGTACGACGATAGTGCAATACTCTGAAAAAAGGAAATCACGATCTTTGATTTTAACGGTTATGGGATTTCCCCAACCGCTCTCAAAGGTTAAAGAAATGGATTTTTTGTCGATGTGCATTTCGATCCAATGGCTTCGGTATCTGATCCTTTGCTTTATTTCCGATAAGTCATCCGGGAGAAGGGGGTTGATATAAAGGATATTGTTTCTGACTTCCAGACCGGTATAGCACCGTTGAATCATATCTACTGTACCGGCCATAGCAGCCAGGTGAATGCCTTCGGTGGTGGTCCCGCCCTGAATATCATGAAAATCGGTGGAAAGAGCATGCTCGAAGATATTCCATGAATATTTTCTGTTGGAACGGGAAAGGACCCATGAAAAAACCAGACGGCTGAGAGTAGATCCATGAGATGTGCGGTGGCTGTAATATTCAATAATACGAGGTATAGATGAAGTATCAAAGGAATAGCCAAGATGATCAAACATCTCACTGATTTCATCTGAGGAGAAAAGATAGAAAAGCATGAGTATGTCTGCCTGTTTACTTGCTTTGTAATTATTTACTGAGTCCCCCTCTTTTTCTAAGATCCGGTCAATACGCAAATTATCACCATACTTTTTTCTGTAATATTCCCAGTCCAGCTCTTTGAGACAGTGATATCCTTCGAACTGATCGATAATACCATCGTCGGTGAAAGGGATGAACATGAGGCGGCTGACATGTTTCCATCGGTCTGTTTCAGCTTCATCGATATCAAGATCAGACATCAATTCCGCCCTGCGCTGGTTGTCCAGTAGATTCAAAGTATCCAGGGCCCGCAAAAGCACCCAGGCCGCCATGAAATTGGTATAGGCATTATTGTTGATTCCTGAAAGAGATGACCCAGGATATCTGGTATGATATTCATCCGGACCGATGACCCCATGAATTTCGTAACGTTTACTTTTCGGGTTAAAAAAGGCGATCGATGAAAAAAAACGGGCAATCTCAAAGATTATCTCGGCTCCGAAAAAGTAGAGAAACTCTCTGTCATCGGTTACCTGAAAATATTGCCAGATACTATATACGATGCCAGCATTGATATGTCGCTGCAGGTAGGTTTCATCGGGGATCCAATGACCCGAATAAGGATTAAGATGGATCCTCTGACTCTCCTCCCTTCCATCGCTTCCGCTTTGCCATGGATACATGGCACCTTTAAAACCGGCATTTTTGGCAGCCAATCGGGCCTGGGGAAGTCTGCGGTATCGATAAAGAAGAAATCCTCTGGTCAGCAGTGGATTTCTGAAATTAAGAAGCGGAAAAACAAATAATTCATCCCACATTATATGACCACGATAAGCCTCACCATGTAAACCCCTTGAAGGTACACCAACATCAAGATCATAAGTGTTGTGAGATGCAGTCTGAAGTACATGGAAAATGTGCAGGCGGATCAATTCCTGGCACTGATCGGTTCCGGATAATTGCACATCGAAACGGTCCCAGAGCTTTTTCCAGGAATTAGCCTGTGATTTGTGTAAATCAGCGAAAGTGCCGGCATATTCCACAGCCTGGCAGGATGCGGATACCGGCTCTGAGATAGCGAAATCTCTGGAGGTGTAAACTGAAGCAATTTTTTCGATAAGAATCGTTTCATCTGGGACACATTCGAAAGTCATCTCCTGTGCACAGTAGCTTTTTTGTTCCAAAAATCTGCGCTCCACCTGCAAAAGTATATCGTTTTTATAAATTCTGGTACGCATAGCCTGAGACATCCGGATTTCCGATTGGGTAGTGCTTACCTCAAGGTACAAACCATCATTGGAGTGTAAGCCATAACCCAAAGTTTTCAGATGATTGCCGTTGAGATCACAGTAGCGTTTTACACCGCAATTGGTGACATCACCTTTAAGAGCACTTTGGATGGTGATTTCACCATACCAGTTCTCTGGCGTTAATCTCCACTGAATGGCTGCCAGATGGGGTAAATCCATGTGTACCAGACGGCTGCTTTTGAGGCTCGTTATATGATCCTCAGAATCACTGAAACGGCAGGTACAGTGCAGAACACCGCTGGATAAATCCAGAGTCTGTGAATAAGAGAGTATGTGCACCGTGTCAAGGGAAAACCAGTCTCCCTTACCTATCCTGAAAGTCATAAAAAGCCAGTTAGGCCAGTTTACCAGATCTTCATTTTCGATAACCTGGCCTCTTATTTCACTTTTAAGCCGGTTATATCCACCGGCAAGGTATGTTCCCGGGTAATGAATCGAATCTGCCCGGCAGCTTTCATGAGCTCCCCTGGTGGCAAAATATCCATTTCCCAGAGTACATAGAGTCTCTCTGAGAGATTCCCTGTATGGATCATAACCGTTGAATTGAATCAGAAATGGATTATCGTTCATTAGTGCCTAATCCTGATGCTCAAATCCCCTAAAAAAAGATCCAATTCGATGTTCAAATCACTTAGGAGCAGTAGACTCCCAGTGTATGATCAGCGATGGTATCCCAGGAGAAGGAACTCTCCACGGCTTCTCTTCCTTTGCTTCCCATCCAGCGGGCATGTTCAAAATTGGCAAAAAGAGAACCGATTCCCCAGGCGATGGACTCAGGGTTGGGATAGACTTTCAGTCCATTGACATTATGCCAGACAAATTCGGTACCGTTATGTGTTGCAATAACCGGTTTTCCCGAGGCCCAGGCTTCCAATACAACTATACCGAAGGGTTCATTTCTGCTGGGAACAGCAACACAGTCGCAAGACTTGTATAAATCAATGAGTTCTCCCCTGGGGAATACTCCATAAAAACGGCAGGCATGAGCCACCCCCAAACTTCTGGCAAGATTCTCTACATGTCCTCTCATATCTCCATTTCCGGAAAAGACAAATTTGGCATTGGGGTAATATCGCAATACATAAGGAATGGCACCGACAAGCAAATCAGGACCTTTCTGGGAAGTCATTCTTCCTACAAATAAGGTGGTTGGATCCATGGGGCCGATTCCATATTTTCCCTTAACTGATCCAGGATCAACAAACCCGTTAAACTGATCATAGGAAATTCCATTGGGTATTACACTGGTTTTCCAATCCGGAAGGTTGTAAATCCAGGCCAGTTCGTTTTTTAACATTTGAGAAACTGTGATTACTTTATCTGCATTATAAGTGCCATGTCGCTCATGATCCATAATTCTGGTGGAGGGCCCTCCATAAAAATTATTACCACATCTTCCATATTCGGTTGAGTGAATAGTAAGAATTGCCTTTCTTCCCCGACCCTGCTTTATCCATACCATGGCATTGGATGACATCCAGTCATGTGCATGAACAATATCAAAGTGAGCACCCATATAATTTTCGGTATGAAAAACCGAATCCACAAAGGCACGGCACATCTGGTTTATATCATCGATAAAATCATTTGCTCCTCTGTAAGGTACCCGATGATAATGGACTCCGTGAATTTTATCGTATTGCCAGTCTCCCTCCCAACGCATGCGGGTAAACACATGAACTTCATGGCCTTTTCTTTCCAGTGCAGCAGCAAGCTCAGTAGTATGTACAGCGACTCCACCTACTGAAATGGAGTGAAGTGATTCCCACGTCAATATTGCGATGCGCATAAACTCAGCTCCTTAGAAGTAAATATGTAAAAGAATAAGTAATACAAGGAAGTTAAGCGTTTTTGTTCCCTGCTATACAGAATTTCACCCGGCCCTGAGACAGCCCCTCTTCCTTTGAAGCGGTAAAAGTTATGGCAGAAGGTAATTTGCATTTCAGACAAACGGATTTCAGTGTTCAATATTTTAAAAGGTAATATTCTTCAGTTTCTAACCTCCTTTCCCGCCAACAATAAATCAGTCCAGATAGTACTATACATGGTGGCTATACTTTTTACAGAATTGCTTTGCGTATTATGCTTACGGCTTTTATGAGGTCTGGATAGTATCTCTTTAATTCCCCAGCAGACAGATCCCGGATTGTCATAAACTACCAACCCATTATAACCATGCTTGACATCTTCAACTGCAGCCTGATGAGTAGTCAATACCGGAAGACCGGATTCTATTGCCCGTCTTACCAGTTCGTCATCGCATTTGTGACGCAAAGGAAGAAGCAGTGCATAACTGGCTTCAAACAGTTGATTAAACCGATCAGAATCCAGATGGCCGGTAAAGAAGCAGTTCTGGCTGACCCCCAGCACCGATGCTCTCTTTTCAAGAGCAGTTCTGAATTCTCCATCACCGGCAAATACAAAAGACACCCGGGGAAATTCCCGACATACATTAGGAAGTGATTCTATTATCAGGTCGGTTCCGGAGTTGTAGGTTAATTCACCGGCAAAAAGAAGGATCGGCTGATCTTTCGATAGATTGAAAGGGAATACGTTGTTGTCGTTTTGAGGAATAGATGAATGCTCACCGAGATCATCAACAAAAGCCACTTTTTCTTTCGGTTTACCATAATGATCTATAACCAGCTTGCGGGTTGATTCCCTGGAAACCAGGACCATGTCTGCTTTCAGTATGGATTTTCTTTCCCAGGATTCGATAAGCTGAGATTGAGTAACAGGAAGCTGGCTCTTTCTTTCTAATTCCAGAGAATGACAAACAGAAATGAAAGGGAGATTACTGGCTGAAGCAGCAATCATGGCTGCAGGTGTAGAGTACCAGTTGTGTGATTGAACACAGTGGAAAGGGTTTTTACTGTGTATTTGATAGAACTTGTCCAACAGGTGCATCGATGTCTCGAAGGCAAGATCAACAATCGAGCGGGACTGATTCTGGTTGCTTATAGAGTCACCTGAGGTAAACAGGTAGGTAAAAATTCTTGATTTTGGAACCTGATCCAGCACTATACGCAGATTACTTGAGAGCCTCCTTTCTCCCTGGTAATTCTCAAAAATCGCGTGTTCATTGAGAAATATCGCTACTGAGAATCGATCATTATTATGGACCAATGAACTATCTGTAAAGGATGATTTCCCGCTGGGAGTGGAATCTGCATTCTGATTGAGTGTATAGAACCGGTTAAATCCTTGACTGATATACAGACCGGATGAGAAATCTACAGGCCCCCTGAAAAACATGGTATTTGATCTGGCGCAGGGAAAAAATCTCCAATCAGAACATCTGAATCCTACTTCCGCCAGAAGAAGGCACCCGATGAGATCAATCTGCTGGTAGTGACAACCTGAAAGCTTCTGAATTTCAATATCAAACTGGTTACGTGCATTATATCCGTTGAAATCGACACCGGTTATATCATAGATTCTTAAAATCAGGCTACTGTGCTCATAAAATGCGCCAATATCATTTTTTAGGCTCAACGCGGTGTTTTCATCTATGTACCAGTTGATAAAAGCAAGTTGGGGATTAATGGGAATCAGATTCACAAATTTATGACTGGATAAGGAGGACAGGGTTAACTCGATATCTTCCTCAATTCTCAAATTGGTAAGCAGGGAGTCATTCTGAGAACTCAAAAGATCACATTTCTGAAAACGCCTGAAAGAATGGTGAGTATCACAGACCATGAGGTCCTCCCATTTTATAATCACTGCACAGATTTCTTTGATGAACTGAAAAATTGAAAAGGGAAAGAGGTAATATGTTAATGAGGCATGCAAAAATTGTGCCCGGGATAGTTGGCCGCCCTTGTAAGGGCTGCCTGGTGCATCAGGGTCAGGAAAGGGAAAGGTGCACACCAGCAGCAGGCATTTTGCGATTGGTCATCCTGCGGCGAACAACCAGTGATTGAATAACACTAACCAGATTAGAAGCAATCCAGAAAAGACCAATTCCGGCCGGAAGCTTCCATAAAAAAAGAACAGTTAGTAATACCGGCATCCAAACCATAATGTTTTTGCCCTGCACTGATAGGTTGGGTGTGAGGACAGATGCGATATAGCTCAGGACCGTTGCTATCATAATAAGCAAAAAATCGGGATGTGCAATATTTCTTATCCACAGAAAAGCTTCACCTGTACCCACAATTTTCTTTATGGCAGAAATCATTCCCACAAAAAGAGGTGCCTGTAAAAGGCCGCCAAAAAGACCTTTTTTATCGATAAATGCAATCTGATGTCTCTTGAAAAGCTCAAGAGTATGGCGGTTTAACTGTTCAGGACTGTCTTTGTACTTGCTTTTTAATTTTTCCAGTTCAGGTTGTATCAGTTGTAATTTTTCCTGCCTGTGTAAATTGTCGCAGGCTATTTTAATTGTCAATGGGAGCAGGGCGAACCGTATAAGAAGCGAAGTAAAAAGGATTATAAGTCCTGTGTTGAATCCGGGAATACCGGAAAACTGTGACATGACACTAACCAAAAGATCAATAAAAGAGTTCCACATTATTTTTTTCTCCTCGTTTTTCCCAGAAAGAAAGGGTACAAGAAAATACGGATAAGAGCCTTTTTTAGTGAAGAAAATTTGCTGCCACCTGTTCCTTCGAAAAATGGAATTGAAGCCCGGAAGAGAACAGAACCTGGCAATCAATTTTACCCAGCTGCATTAAGGATTTTAGAGTACCCCTTTAGGATCTAAGGGGCAAGATATTACAGGCATTGCCATTGCATTACGATTTTAGCAGAACTGGTGAGAATCTTTTTTCAGGGAGAAAAGTACTATGAAATGCTTTACTATTGCATTTTGTTTTCTGCTGGCTGGGGCTTCGTTTTCTCAGAGAGTTCCAGACCCTGTGCTGGAAATCGGAGTGGGTATGGGAGAACCAACCGGACTTAGCATCAAATACTGGATAACAGAGAGAAACGCCTTTGATGCAGGTGCAGGCTGGTCAGCCAGGAAAAAACTGCTTGATGTACACCTGGATTACCAATACCATTATTTCTGGTCTGAATTTGACGCTAAAGAATTACCGGTTTACACAGGTGCAGGAATAATGGCAAGTCTGAACCGGGATTTTATGGTTGGTCTGCGGATCCCTCTGGGAACAGAATATCTCTTTGAAGGACCAAGACTGGTGGCTTTTGCTCAGGTAGCTCCCACTTTCAGGATTATTAAGAAACCGGGCCTGTTAATTACCGGTGGTCTGGGAATCCGGTATGCTTTTTAGCTTCCGGTTCCTATTTAGTTTTTGCAAACTTAAAAAGCATAACCCAAACCAAAATACCAACCCCCGGTAAAATCAAAGTGCCTCTTAAGCTCAAATCCATAATCTATTCTAAAAATCCCTGAGGGAAGGTTTATCAGAAGCCCAGGCCCCACCGACCACCTCAGTTTTTCCAGACTGAAATCACCGGCCTGGGGCCACACATATCCACCATCCACAAAGATTTCACCGGAAAAGATACTCAGGATGGGGAATCTTATATCAAAAAGGTTGATTACCGCAGCAAGTTCACCACCTTCAGCTTCTCCTTCTTTGTTGACAGCCGAAACCTGGCTCTCTATATATCCCCTTACCGGCCTTACATCATCTATACCTATGCGAAAAAGCTCGGAGGGAGGGACCAGGTCAGAACTGCCGAAATCATTGACATACCCCAGAAAGAGGGCAGAAGAGATGTTAAGCCTGTTACCAAAAAGTCCTCTGTATAAACGGACATCCCATTTAAACCGGTAGAATTGATTGCTGAAGGAGAACCCGGCAATTTCTGCTTCGATAAAACTGAAAAACGCATTACCAGGATCCAGGTAAGTATCTCTGGTATCTCTGGTAAGTCTGGTCCCGAAAAGAAGAGTGTTGTTTTTTTCCGGTCCCCGCTGCTCTCCCCGAAACCATCCGGTATGCTTAAAATTCATAAATAAACGATATCGGTTTCTTTCCCCAACATTTCCATTAACTGCTATAAGGCCTCCCTGATACAAGGCTTTGAAGGATTCAAGATCGCGGCGTTCTATGTAGCCGTTTATTTCTCCCGATAAGTCTCTGTCAAAAAGCCAGGGATAATTATAGCCGACCTGGGCCAGAAAAACAACTGAGGACAGTCGTGAAGAAAGATAAATCCGGTGGCCAAGGCCAAATAGATTTTTATAGGCCAGTTCAACTGCTCCATACCATTTGTCAAAGGAATTATATCCTGCACCCAATTGTATGTTAAAGAAATCTCCTTCTTCCACCTGAACAAGCACCGGTGCTGTGACTGTGTCACTTTCTGAAGGGTAAGCCATTGTATCGATGGGTATAATACTGGCCAGGCTGAACAATCCCGTGGCATACAGGTTATCTATCGAAGATCTTATCTTTTCTGAGTTTAATATTTCATGATATTCAAACTGAAGTTCTCTTCTAATCACCTTCTCATCTGTTTTTTTTAGTCCCAGAATGCTGATTTCACCTGCTCTGACAAGAGGTCCTTCATTGATAGTAAATATCAGATCGGCTTTTTCTCCTGTCTGATCAAATTCAAAAAAATATTCAACTCTGGCAAATACCCGCCCCAGGGAAGCATAAAATTCCAGAATCTTTGATTGTGCTCCGGTGTAAAGGGATGAATCTAAAAAGGATCCTTTCTTAAGCTGGATCAAAGCTGATAATGTGGAGTCGCTATGAAGAATGTTTCCTATAAATTCGGAAGAATCAAGTTTAGTCCTGACCCCTTCAGTAATTAAGAGGTAAATGTTTACTTTTTTTTGTGTAGAATCAAAATCCAGACTGCTTCTGATCTCTGCTTGAAAAAAACCTCTGTTTCTGTAAAAAGAATTCAGACTGCTGATATCCTGCTGTAATTGTGTCATGGAAAAACTGGTTTTTCTGAAGAGTCTTTCCGGTTTTAACACCATCTGGTCAATAAGTACTGTTCTGTCAAATATGTGGTTTCCGACAAAATAGATATCATTGACATCCCATTGGATATCGGCAGCCAGGAATATAGGGAAGAATAAGACCGGCAAGAAAAAGAATTTGTTCAATAGAATCATCTATTGGTATAAATATCTCAAACACCATACCGTTTGCCGGTCCGATTTTTATCAATTAATAATTAAAAGCGCAAAGAACGGGAATTATGAAATATCAGAAAGGAAAAGATAACCATTATGGCGGTTGCCAGAGCTGGATTTAAAACTACACCCCAAGAGTAAAAAACTCCTGCAGCCAGAGGAAAGGCAATAATGTGGTAAATGAGTGCCCAAAAAAGATTCTGGTTGATTTTTTTTCTGCTTTTAATGGACATTTCAATCGCTTTGACCACATCCTGCGGATTATTATGGACCAGCACAATATCGGCAGTTTTGGTTTTAATATCGGTCCCTGCTCCAATAGCAAAACCGATATCAGCCTGAGCCAATGTAGTGGCATCACCGATACTGTCTCCGGTTACTGCAGTAAGAAACCCCTGCTTTTGAATTTCTTTTACCCGATATACCTTTTCATGTTGAGGAACTTCTGCAAAATAGTGATCCAGGTGAAGCTCCCTGGCAATGTGTTTAGCCACTCTGCGATTATCCCCGGTAAGCATCACCGTTTTTATTCCCATTTTTTTCAGGTTCCTGATTGCAACACGGGATTCCATCCTTATTATATCAGTTAAGGTTATTGCCCCATAGAGATCATCGTTTATAAGCACATAGACAACGGTTTTTCCACCCTCTCTCAGACGGGTACTATGGTAAGAGTCCAGACGGATATTGTTTTCCTGAAGATAGCTGGAATTTACCACCTTCACATCACGACCCTCAACCATGGCAGATACACCCTTGCCATTGATATAAGAGAATCTGGTTGAATTAAATGTTGCTTCTGAAAACTGTACTATCGCTTTGGCCAAGGGATGCTGTGAACGGACCTCTACCGAAGCGGCATACTTAATGAGTTCGTCACGGTTGACACCAGGGTGAAAGACCTCAATATCGGTTACTCCGTATTTACCCTCGGTCAATGTGCCGGTTTTATCGAAAATAACCGATCGAATCTTATGGGCTGACTCAAAAGCGCGCCTGCTTTTTATCAGAATACCTTTGGATGCAGAAATTGAAATTGAGAATGCCAGGACAAGCGGGATTACAAGTTCCAGAGTATTTGGACTGACCATAACCAGGACGGCCATTGTTCTTTCCAGAGAGAAAACCAGATCCTGCTTTAGCACCATTTTCCAGATTAAAAAAGTGAATAGTACAACAGATATGGCTGTTATTGCTAATGTATTAGCAGCCTTCTCAGCACACTTCTGGGATGGAGATCTGATGACCAGAGTATCTTCCACCAGTCTGGTAACCTGTGATAAGTAAGAATAAACTCCAGTGGCTGTAGCCTCCATTGTTATAGTGCCGCTGATGTTTATAGAGCCGGCTATGACCTGGGAACCCCTTTTTTTTAACACCAGGTTTCTCTCTCCGGTCAGCATCGATTCATTAACGGTCGATTCTCCTTGCAAAACTATGCCGTCTGCAGGAATCAGTTCTCCGGGCTTGACTACGATTTTATCTTTGCATTTAATGTTTTGAAGGGGGGTTTCTATTATTTCATTTCTTTTACTCAGCAGATGAACACTGGTGGGAAGAGCTTTGAGCATCTTGTGCATCGGTTTTGATGATGCGGTTATGCTGTTAAATTCTACTATCTGTCCTGCCAGCATTAAAGTAACAATTATTCCCAATTCCCAGAAAACAGGATCCGATTGATAAATGGTGATTGCAGCCACACTGTAAAAGAAAGCAATTGATATGGCCAGAACCCTGAGAGTCATCGCTCCTATGTTGGAACTGGCAATCTCTTTGAAGCAACCATCAAAAAAAGGCCATCCGCCAAGGATATATACTGTTGTGCCCAAACCCAGTAATACCCATTTGTCACCGGTAAATGCCAGTGCATGAAGATTAAACCTGTCCTGAATCTGGGATGAAAGAAGTGTCAGTGCTAAAGTAAGGATTAAAGAAAGCCAGAACCGGATCTGGTATTCTCCAATCCTTTCAGCATGATAGTAAAACTTCTCTGTAGCATTAGGGTGGCGGGCAAAATATTGTGATGATTTCATGGTGCTAAGGATAAGGCAATTGAAGTGCCAAAGGTTAACACCTTATTCTGCCCGATTTATAAGCCCAATAATGTCTTTAGTATTCAAAATTGGAATGGAATTGCCAAAAGGCTGCCCACCGATTCTATTTATCAGGTACGGTATTCTGCATTTATTTTAACATAGTCATAGCTGAAATCACAAGTGTGAGCTACTGCCGAAAAGCTACCCAATCCCAGATCAATGTCTATGGTTACCACCTTGGATTTAAGGAGATTATGCAGGTTCGATTCATCAAAGGAAACTGGTTGCATGTTTCTAAAAACCGGCACCTGGCAAAGATAAATAGTCATTTTCTCTTTGGAAAATTGCGCCCCGGAATACCCCACTGCACAGGCAATTCTTCCCCAGTTAGGATCATTACCAAAAAGAGCACACTTTGTCAGATTGGAATTTGCCACCGCTTTTGCAGCAAGCTTTGCATCATTTTCATTCTGTGCTCCAGTTACCTTGATCTCCACCCGCTTGGTAGCACCTTCTCCATCGGCGGCAATCTGTTTACATAAATCGTTGCACACGTTGTAAAGAGCCTGTTCGAACAACTGCAAATCCGGTTCTGAGGAAATGGTTACTGCTGATTCTCCATTAGCCAGGACCAGTACCATATCATTGGTGGATGTATCTCCATCTACTGTCAGATTGTTGAATGTACGGTTTACAGTCCGCTTTACTATTTTGTTCAGCGATTCTGACTTTATCCGGGCATCGGTACAGATAAAAGCCAGCATGGTTGCCATGTTGGGATGAATCATGCCGGAACCTTTGGCTGTTCCACCCATAAAAAAAACACCCTGAGAAGTCTCAACCCTGACCGCAGACTGCTTCACTTTAGTATCAGTGGTCATAATCGCTGTTGAAAAATTCTCTCCACCACCAGAAGAGAGTCCCTTTGAGAGCTCAGGCAAAGCAGCTTGAATTTTTTCCATAGGAAGAGGCTTACCGATAACCCCGGTGGATGCAACCAGAACTGATTCCTTTTTTACACCCAGGGCATCACCGGTAAGTTTAGCCATCAGCTCTGTATCCATTCGCCCCCTGTCTCCTGTACAGGCGTTGGCACAGCCGCTGTTGCAAATTATGGCATGAATCTCTGAAGAAGGAAGGTTCTGTTCACACCAGTCTACGCTTGAAGCCCGGATTGCATTTTTAGTGAAAGTACCTGCAGCAGTGCATGGTTTTTCGCTAAACAGAAGGGCAAGATCTGCCTTTCCAGTAATCTTTATCCCTGCTTTTATTCCACCTGCCTTAAACCCTGCTGCAACAGTGATTCCACCAGGGATTTCTGTAATTGATGCTGGTAATTCTTTTTTCCCCATGATATACTCCTTAAATATGGAAAAGGTCTGTTTAAATTAGTAATGGTACACTCGTAATGCAATCCTTCTCTGCTAATAACAACTCCTCAGGTAAGCCTGACAGACATCCGCTCCCAAACCGGACCCGGATACATCTGTTATGTTCCACTTTATTGCTGTTTTCCGCTTTAAATGCTTCAACTGATACTCTGCAGGTACCTCTACAGAATTCAGGAATTTCCGATCAGGTGGTTACCTATGTGGTTAAAGAGGGTGATACATTCTGGGACCTGGCCTTCGAGTTTACTGGGGATCCTTTCGAATGGCCTTTTCTCTGGAAAGGTAATCCTCATATAAAAAATCCTCATCTTATTTACCCTGGAGATCAGTTGTTGATTTCAGGCACATCAGGGAAAGACAGTATCACTATTGCAAATGATTCTTCAGGGAAGACAATATGTAAGCAGGCATCTTCGGTACATTCCTTAACAGAAGCATCATCCGGTGTTAAAGGAAAATTCCTCCTTAGCAGTCATTTTTTCTCCTCAGTGCCTTTTTTATGGACAAAAAAAGATTCTTCAGGAAATATGTACCCAGGAAATGCAGTTGTGGAAAAACCATACAGGAAAGGATCATATCAGCTTTTTGATATTATCAGTATACGAATGGGAATGGGAGTGGCTTTTGTTCCCGGTGATACTATAGATCTGTTTGCATCGATTCGCTTTGTCCGCTTCAAAGGTACCATTGCAAATCTGGTTAAGAGAAATGGTAAAGCAGTTGTCGACAAAGTGGAAGACAGGAAAATATCGGCCAGACTCATAGAAATGTCGGAAGTGATAAGTGGTGGAGAAAGAGCTGAAAAATCTGCCAATACTGTATTAAAGGGGGTTTATGAGTTCAGCCAACCGGAAAAAGCTGTTGCAGCAGAAGTGTTTGAACGGGTTGAATCCACTGCCAGTCCATTTCTTTTTCAGACTCTGATAATAGATAAGGGAGAAAATGAAGGTATAAGAGTTGGTGATGTTTTCGCTGTTTATCATAAAGAAAAAGGGAAAGGAGTTCAGTATTGCATGACCGGATATGCGGCTCATGTGAACAGCAGGACTTCTTCACTTATAATAGTAAGTATCTCCAGTAACACTGTTTCTTCCGGAGATTCGGCTGCACTCGTATTGCGAAGCAAACCCGCACAATAAAAACAAATGAAAACTGACCGAAACAGTTATCTAATTATGATGATCTGTTTCCAAATTTATTATTCTGGCTTCCAGTTTATTACCGGTTATAACCAGTCTGCCTACGCTTACCTGAAGAGAAAATCTGCGGGGATCGGCACTTCCCGGATTAATAAAAATGCTTCCGTTTGAATTATGAATGGCTGGAATATGAGTATGACCATATACTACTGCATCAAAGCCGGCTTTGACAGGGTCAAGATACCTTAATGGCAGGCATTATAGTTGCATAACCCTGAGATTAATGGACCAGTTATTGAAGACCAGGCGCTTCCCTGTCGGAGCAGAAATTCTTCCAGACAAATCGGGTATTCATTTCAGGGTGTGGGCTCCGGACCATGAAAATGTAGAGCTGGTTTTTACAGTCGAATTGCCGTCCGCTTCAGTATCTGAAAATCTCCCATCATCTGTTCCCATGCAAAAAGACGCTTCCGGTTATTTTTCAACTCTACTGCCTTTTATTTCAAAAGGACTTCTGTATGGTTTCAAACTGGATGACTCCGGATATTACTATCCTGACCCAGCCTCCCGTTTCCAGCCACATGGTGTGAGTGGACTTTCAAAAATAATCGATTGTCTGGACTATAAATGGAATGATTCGGATTGGAAAGGGATTCCCAAAGATAACCGGGTACTTTATGAAATGCATGCAGGAACATTTACCCCAGAGGGGACCTGGGAGGCTGCACGTAAACAGCTTCATGAGCTTGCAAGTCTGGGAATTACGATAATCGAACTTCTACCGGTAGCGGAGTTTGAAGGCAGGTTTAACTGGGGATACGATGGCATATTTCAGTTTGCTCCTTCTCACAGATACGGCACGCCCGATGATCTCAGGTCCTTCATCGACCAGGCACATCAGTGTGGAATCGGGGTGATTCTTGATGTCGTTTACAATCATCTGGGATCCGGCTCAAGTTTTTTCAAGAAATTCAGTCCATACTACTTCACCGACCGATATAAAAACGAATGGGGTTCAGCTATTAATTTCGATGGCCCGGAATCCGGTCCGGTCAGAGAATACTTCCTTTCAAATGCAGAATACTGGATTCGGGAGTATCATTTTGATGGTTTCAGGATCGATGCCACTCAGCAGATTTTCGATGCATCAGAAAAAAACATCATTAAAGAAATAGTACTGAGGGCACGTGCACAGGCCGGGGAAAAAACGGTTTTCACAATAGCAGAAAATGAGTGCCAGGACACAACACTTTTTCATCAATACGGAATAGATGCGGTCTGGTCTGATGATTTCCATCGAAGTGCTACAGTTGCGCTCACCGGTCACGCCGAAGCCTACTATTCCGATTACCGGGCTTCACCACAGGAGTTTATTTCAACTGCCAAGTACGGTTATCTTTATCAGGGTCAGTATTACACCTGGCAGAAGAAAATCCGTGGAACACCGGCCCTTGATTTGCCAGTCGATTATTTCATCCATTATCTTCAGAATCACGATCAGATTGCAAACTCTCTGCGGGGTTTGCGTATGCATGAGATTTGTGATCCCTCTCTCTATAGAGCTTTAACCCTGCTTTTACTTTTGGGACCTCAGATTCCTCTATTGTTTCAGGGCCAGGAATTCTGTTCTTCATCACCTTTCTATTTTTTTACCGATAAGGATGAAGCCGGAACGGTGCGTGCTGCAGGAGGACGGAAAATATTTCTCTCACAGTTTCCTTCAATTGCCGCTGCATCCGGTCCTTTGGTTCCACATCCCGGAGATATTGAGGCTTTTCAGAAATGTAAACTGAACTTTGAGGAACGCTTTTCCAATCAGCCATCCTTTCTGTATCATAAGCATCTTTTGTCAATCCGCAGGAGTGAAACGGTATTCAGGGCAGAGGAGAGGAAAGGAATCGATGGTGAAGTAGTTGGTGAGAATGCTTTTTTGCTGAGATATTTTGGAAAGGTTTCATCACAGGACCGTCTTTTGATTGTCAATCTGGGCTCCGATCTCAGGCTCGATCCCAACCCTCATCCCCTGAGTGCTCCGCCCAGAGGTTGCGAATGGAAAGTGATAATCAGCAGTGAAGATCCAGCTTATGGTGGGAACAGTACTTTCCCACTGAAGATGGATGGGATAGTGGCCATACCCGGGCATGCTGCTTTTTTTGTGGGCAGCAGAAAAGTGAATTAAAAGACAGATATCTTTAATTTATCTTTCAGGTATCAGTGCCGGGATAGATTTTTTGGAAATACTTCCGGACAAGCGCACAATCTTTCCCTGAAAGAGAACCACTCCCTTGATTTCATTATTTATGATTAACTCCGCAGCACCGTACCAATCTTCCTTAAAGTCAGTGGTTCAGGCAGACGAGTTGAGCGTTTTCATTTGAAAGCGGCAAGTGTCAGCTGATTCTGGACTGCGATGATTAAAGAAATATTTTAGTGAGCGGATATTTGAGATGCTCAGGGGAAAATAGGTTAAACAGTATCTGAGTGTAAAATTTTTTAAACTATTTCTGACTCTGGATAAACATATTAAAAAACGCATTCAGAATCGGGTGCTGTTGTTTATAAATGGTGCTAAATAAGCAAAACCTGAGGGTGGAAGAATAGTGTTCTCCATTTTTATAGCACAATAAAACAGCACAGAAGATCTGAACTGGATGCAGTTAAATTAAAAGATGGTCAGAAAAAAATTATAGGAGGTATGCCATGTACCGGAAAATTGGCTTGATTTTAAGTTTATGGGTGGGCCTGGCGATGTCAGCTGAAACGGTTAAATTCAGAGGCAAAGTTTCAAACCAGGATGGAAAAGTGGTGAAAGGAGCTGTTGTCTGGCTGGCTTCTCAAAGTCTTTCAGATACCACTGATGATAAGGGGCAGTTCTCATTCTCTATTGCGGTAAATACAAGGGAAAGTCTCAATAGACTACCTAATAAACAGCAGGTGACTTTTGATAAGGGATGCGTGCTGTTCAGTCTTACAAAAGCTGAACAGGTGAAAATCGAAGTATTTGATATATCCGGCAATCTGTTGAAAAAAGAGCTCAGCTATTACGCTTCTGCAGGTGAGTACAGATACAATTTGTCTAAAAGCCCGTCAACTGTGGCAATGGCTGCAATCCGGGTTTCCATTGGAGGGAAAAGCACAACTTTTAGATATCTGCTCTCCTCCAATCGAAACTATACGGTTACCTCCGCTTCATTAGCCGTTCCATCTCCGGTCAGAGGACTGGCTAAAATTAAAGCTGCAATTGATTCTTTGACTGTTACTGCTACAAGTTATATTACAAAGGTGGTTCCGGTTTCTTCGTATGAGGAAGAAGTCAACGTTACAATCGATTCAATTAATCTTCCCAAATTCAGTTTCTTTCTTACCAGCCTAAAGGCTCTTCAGGAGCTTTCAGGCAGTGAAAATGGTTTTGGTGGTGATCTTCGGTTTGGCAAGACCGGGCAGGGTGCCGGAATTTTGGGTGCAGACAGCATCTGCCAGTGTATTGCTGAAAAGAGTATGCCAGGTTCCAAAGTAAAGATTTGGAGAGCATTTTTGAGTGCTGCCAAGGGGCCGGATGGAAATCAGGTAAATGCTATAGAGAGAATAGGAAACGGACCATGGTATGACCGTAAAGGAAGATTGCTTGCCAATAATACCAGTGAACTGCTTAATGGCCGTCCTATTAATGCGCATTCTGCAATAAAGAATGACCTTCCTAATGAAGATGGCGTTCCGAACCGATATCCAGATCCACTAAATCCCACCAAGGAAGTCGACAATCATCTTACTATTACCGGTACCGGGGAAGATGGTAAGCTCTTTAAATACAGTAGCTCCGGTGGTGGTGGTGGCGGCGGTGGCATCTTTGGTGGTGGTTTTGGCGGCGGTGGCTTTGGTGATTTGAGCCAGAACTGTGTTGAGGATGTCACCTGTAATGACTGGACATCTACCACTGCCAACAGTTCCCCTCGTGCGGGATTCTCATGGCCGCAGCAGGGTTATAATCCCGATGGCGGCGGTGGTGGGGGGTTTGGTATGGGTATGGGGCACTGGATCTCTGGTTTTTGTCTGGCAGGTTGCGAAGCAGGCATTGATCTGGATCCCAGTACTATGGCAGGAAAACCAGGGGTAAAAACTATCGGAAGTGGTGGTGGATACGGTGGATTCTACTGTTTCGCTCTTAATCCCTGAGAAGGATACCTGGAAAGAAATGTTTAATCGGAAAAGAAATATTTGAAAAAAAGTATCCGAAAAGGAATTTACATTATCAGAGTCAGTCTGATCAGTTTTTAATCTGATTGACTCTGATTAATTCTTTATTGTTGATGTTTTTTCCAATTATTTTTCTTATGTAATCGATGATCGAAATTTTATATAATAGTCAATTGATATTTAAATGCAGGAGGGTAACTGTGTTTTTTAAAACGGTATTATCATGTTCATTCTTTCTCTTAATTTCTGTTTCCTTGTTTTTCGTTTCTCTATCCTGCGATGATAATGGAAAAAACCCGACAGTGGTTAATGGACCGAATGTAGAAACGCCGGGATGGGTAGGCGTGTTTAAGATTTCCCTCAGGAAAAACCTGGACTGGCAAGGTAATGTGATTGGGAATAGTGTTAACGTTATAGGTGCTACTGCAGATGGGGTTTCTCTTTCAGATGAAAGCTGGACAACAGTTATGACCGAAGGCGACTGCCGTTTGGTTGTTCCACATAAAAATTACTGTGAAGATCCCTGTGGTTTGGGATATGTCTGTGTTGCTGAGAATACTTGTGAAGCTGAACCGAACCGGATTTCTGTAGGTGAGGTTACGGTAAGCGGGGTAAAAACAACCGAAAATACTACTACTTTTTCACTGGGCGACCGCTCACCTTATATGCCGATCGAAGAGATGGCATTTCCTCCTTTTAAAGATGGGGAACAGATTATACTTTCGGTAGCTGGTAACTCCGAATTGAATATAGACCCTTTTACCATTACCGGTAAAGGTATCGATCCGATCGCACTGAAAAATGATTCTATAAAGTATGAGGACGGCAAAGATATTACTCTGGAATGGGAGCCATCAAAACAGGGTCATGCTTCCATATTTTTTGAGATTGATATCTCTTATCATGGGGGGACAAAAGCTAAGATACTGGGAGAAACAGAAGATGATGGATCATATACTATCTCAGCAAAGCTTTTGGATAAGCTGAAGACATACGGTATAGCCGGATTTCCCAGACTAATAATATACCGCAGAGCGACTTTCAAAAATAAAGCTGGAAATGTGGATCTGGTGGTTGAATCTGAAGAGATGAGGTATTTACATATTCCTGGGTTGATTTCCTGCAACGGAACTTGTCCCGATGGTATGACATGTGGAAGTGACAGAGTGTGTCATTAAGGAAAAAATGAGATGAGGATTAATAGCTATGTCAAGAAATTATGGTTGTAAAATCGTACCAGCCCTGATGATTTTTTGTGGGGTGACCTTTATTTCACTGCATCTTTTTTGCAGTGACAAACCGGTTGAGAATCCAACAGGACCCGTGGGGCCCATTAACTGGTCATGTGTTATTGCGGCTGGAACAGAGCCGGACAGCTCCGGTAAAATCGGCTGTAAAGATGATTTCCTGGCCCTTGCTTCGCAACCTTTAAGCTCAAGCATTCCCGGAGCGATTTCTGTAAAAACCGTTATCGATGACTGGGACAATAGTAAATCTCAGCTTTATTTCCAGAACAGCAAAAAATACAAAATTCATCATGAGTTCGCCTATGCCAACCTGAACGGTAAGGGTAAATTGCCAGTGCCCAATCTGGACCAATTTAACAAAACAGAATACAGCAGCAAGGATCGCAGGTTTCTTTTGGGTTCAGTCACCTACTATGAAGGGCCGAAAGTGTGGACATATGAGATAGCTCCCTATGACAATGCTTCTGCTGAAATGATCAATCTGGCTTATCATAAAATCCGGGCCCATGCCTATTTTGGTGATTCTCTTTATTTCCATCCTACCTCTCAACTGGTGGAAAACGTAGCCAAAGATCTTCCTGATTCGGTTAAAATCATAACCACCGATGAACTTTACAAAGATATCGATTACCAGCCCCTCAACTATGGAACCAGCATGGGAAGGCTGGTTTTTGTAACTGCAAAAGAGCTCGAAGAAGGTGCGTATGTAAGTTTCAGGGATATTGTGGTTCTTGATGCAGTTCCCAATGACATCTCTGTAACCAGTGGAATCATAACTGAGATGTTTCAGACACCTCTTTCCCATATTAATGTATTGTCACAAAACAGGGGTACTCCCAATATGGGATTGCGCAATGCATGTAGCAACAGCACTCTTCAGGCGCTTAAAGGTAAATGGGTAAAACTGGTCGTAGGACCCGAAAACTATTCTGTAACCGAAGTTACCGCCAAGGAAGCCGACCAGTGGTGGGAAGAGAACAGCCCTGCCCAGGTTCAGATAGCAAATATGAATTTGGATGTCAGAGAACTGACTGATGTAAAAGACATTCTGGCTTATCCCAGATTAAGTTTAGGTGAGGCTATAGATTCCGCAATACCTGCCTTTGGGGGTAAAGCCAGCCACTTTGGAGCATTTCCTCACATGGACAGCACAAAAGTCCGTTATCCCAGAGGATTCGCAATACCAGTTTATTTTTACTATCAGTTTATGCAGCAAAATGGATTTCTGGAAAGAGTGGAAAAAATGCTGGCGGATTCTGCTTTTCAAAATGATCCTAAAGTACGGGATGACAGCCTTGCCAGTCTGCGAAAACACATGGAAAGAGCACCAGTGGACACCGCATTTACCAGAATGCTTATGACGAAGCTGCAAACAGAATATTCAGGTATCAGAATGCGATTCCGTTCGAGTACAAATGCTGAAGACCTGGATGGGTTTACCGGTGCAGGACTTTACACTTCCAAAAGCGGTGATCCCCAAGATACCAAATCTGTACTGGAGGCGATCCGTGAGGTGTGGGCCAGTGTCTGGTTTTTCCGGGCCTTTGAAGAAAGAAGCTATCGAAAGATTGGACATCAAACCGTTGGTATGGCGCTTCTGGTACATCAATCATTTCCGGATGAAGTGGCTACAGGAGTGGCTATTACCGCCAATCCTTATGATTTGTCAGGACTGGAGCCGGCATTCTATATAAATGTGCAGTATGGTGATGAATCGGTGGTTCTGCCCGATGCGGAGGTCACTTCCGATGTGTTTGTCTACCACTACTTTTCTCCTGGCAGACCTATCGTCTTCCATACACACTCCAATATTTTGCCCGAGGGAATGAGCACTGTTCTGACCAACAAGCAGGTATACCAACTGGGAATTGCGCTGGAAGAAATCCACAATTTCTTTCTGCCCGTTTATGGCAATGATAAAAGTAAATGGTATGCCATGGACACAGAATTCAAATTTGATCAGCCTCTTGATGATCCCGATGGCGAACCGGTTCTGTATATGAAACAGGCCCGTCCTTATCCTGGTATGGGTAATCAGTAAATAACCGATGTGCATGCAGTTAATGCATGCACATCTTCCATTAAATATCCCCTTACGATTTCACTTCCGCCTCTTTAAGAATTTCCAGACATGGCACTCAAACTCTGATACAAAACATAAACGCTGTTTTTTATGAATACTACTAATAATTAGATTTCCAATGTTAAACAACCCACTAAGGAAAGGTTTTGAAATGCCCTCTGTCTTCAGATCTGAAAATCGGAAAGCTGGTCTGGGTCCCTTTAATAAACGTCCCTTTGGACTTCTTACGGTTTTACCTGGTTTATCTAAAGAGGCAGAAGCAGAGAATCTTATCTTTGATATCAGAGAACTCCCCCCTAAGCAGTATTCCTTCCCCTATCACTATCATCGTAATGCTGAAGAGGTGATGTTGGTAATCTCCGGTTCCATGGCTGTAAGGACTGTAAAGGAATTTCTGGTTGTCAAAAAGGGAGATGTCCTGTTTTTTGAAAAAGGAGAAACTGGTGCCCATCAGTTTTACAACCATACCGATCAGCCTTGCAGCTATTTCGATGTGAAAAGTATATACGGTCTGGATGCAGTGGTTTATCCGGATTCCGGCAAGTTGATGATAAGTAAATATAATGAGGTATACAGAAGGGGTGAAAAGGTCAGCTACTTTGACGGTGAAGAAAACGTGGAAGAGAAATGGCAAGAATTTAACATCAGGCAGGATTGATAGATAATCAATTAGGAAACTCTTTGCAGAAACCCCTGAACGCCGGTTAATTATGAAAGCTCTCTTCAAGCTGTAATAATTTCTGCAGCTTTATAGTTCAAAGCCATACTACTGGATATCATCAGGTCCCGAAAAGTAATTTCATCCCATTGCAATTAAACCTAAAATCCGCAGTTGAACGCGGCGCATATGCGTCCCGATGCAAGATCGGGATTGAGCGCTAAGCCATTCACGCGGTTTGACCTTATCACCGTGTCGATAAGGCCTGCACCGCGTTCAAGGCTTATCATCTCAATATCTTATGCATCTGCATCCACCTCAACTGCGGAATTTAGGTTAAAATGGCAACTATTCAGCTCTTGAAAAACAAATGTCTGATCAGATAAGCCTGAGACAAAAGCAGTTTCATAATTCTGATTCTACGTTTTGATATTTTTCTCCAGATTATTTCTGATAAGATATTGTTTTGATTCGACTAATAGCTAAGCAGTTACTAATATTCCTTTATTATGAATCAGAAAAATATCAGATAAACTCCTATGCCATCTTATTTCTTTCAGACTTTTGGATGCCAGATGAATGTGGCAGATTCGGATGATCTGCAACGATTGCTTGCAGTTCGCGGTTTTACCAGCAGCAACAATATCGGAAATGCCGATCTGATAGTGGTAAACACCTGCAGTGTAAGGGAAAATGCAGAACAAAAAGCCAAAGCACGTATTTACGAATTTTCACGTCTTAAAAAAAAGGGAGCTTCACTGTGGGTTATTGGCTGCATGGCTCAAAGATTGGGAGATAGTCTTCGGGGTGAGATTCCTGGGGTGGATCTGGTGATCGGGGCAAAAGAGATTGACTCGATGGAGATGATTCTGGACCAGTATTTTCCAAGGCAAAATGCTCTGCATACCACTCTGATAAAAAGGAGTGAAATCAGTGACTTTTTGGCGGTGATGCGTGGTTGCAACAACTATTGTGCTTACTGCATTGTACCTTATGTACGGGGTGCAGAAAAATCCATACCTGTGAAAGTGATTGAAAAATCCATAATCAGGCGGGTTTCTGAGGGGATAAAGGAGATAAACCTTCTTGGACAGAATGTGAACTCCTATAATGATGACGGAGTTGATTTTGCCGAACTTCTGCGCAGGATCGCCTCCATAGATGGACTCGAACGGATTCGGTTTACCACTTCACATCCCAAGGACTGCAGCGAAAAACTGATAAAAACCATTGCAGAGATACCAAAAATCTGCAAGCATCTTCATCTGCCGTTTCAGGCCGGTTCTGACAGGATTTTAAAGCTGATGAATCGCAGGTATTCATCTTCACACTATCGCTCATTAATTGAAATGACCCGCAAGTACATTCCCCATGCAGATATCACTACCGACATAATTGTAGGTTTTCCATCTGAGACCGATGAGGAATTTAAAGAGACCCTTGATATGGTAAAAGAGGTTCGTTTTACTACCGCATTCATGTTCGCCTATTCGGTAAGGGAGGGGACAAGAGCAGCAGAAATGGAAGATAATATTCCCAGAGAGGTAAAACTGGCCCGGTTAAAGGAGCTTGTTGATCAGCAAACTGCAATAACCCGCTCCATTTATGAGAGCTTTTTAGGTAAAGAGTTAGAGGTGCTGGTAAGTGGACGTCAGGAGAAAAAGGATAAGTTGTGGATGGGGATGGATCAGGGGTGCAAGCGGGTTCTGCTTTCTTGCGAAAATGCAGAGGCAGGAATGATTTTTAAGGTACGGGCGGTTAAAAGCAGCGGAATGACCCTTATTTGTGAAAGGATATAAAGGATGAGATTCCTGAAATGGAGCGTTTTATTTGCAGCTGCATTTATGATGGCTTGGATTCTGATCTTTACATTTATACAGGAGCCCTTCAGGAATATGGTTCCTGCACGTATTCTGACTTACCAGACTCCGCCTATTCCTGTGTATCTATATGTAGCTGGTGCCTTTGGGGCAGGGCTTCTTTTAGGCCTGTGGGTGGCACTCTACTATTTTATCGTTCAGAAACGCCAACTTGGCATTAAAAGCAAAGAGGCAAGTACTCTGGAAGAGGAACTGATCCGTAACAGAAGTGAACTCGAGCGGCTTCAGGCTGAACTGGATCGTAAAAATGAGCAGTTACACTCTTTGAACCACCAGAAAAAAGAGGACACAGCCACTGGGGAGCAGTGATGGGAAAAAATTACAGATCCGGCCTTTTTACGCTTACATCCATCCTACTGGCTGTAAGTTATTTATTAGTAAGAACTTTTGAGCTAAACGCCACTATCGGAACTGCTGGAACTGCAAAAGATGCAAAAACACTCGAGATGGCATACCGAAAAGATCCTGCAGATTTGAACAAGCGGTTTGCCTATGCAGATGTAGCTCCCTGTTCGACAGCGATCAGGTTGTATACAGAAATTACCAGGTCAGAAAAAGCGGCTGATTCGCTCAAAGCACTCTCTTTTGGCAGACTGGGCGATTACTGTTTTGCCCGCAGGGATTATACAGCATCGGTGGAGAATTATCGACAGGCAGCTAAAAAAAGCAGCTTACCAGTTTTTAGACACAAATGGGCGTTGGCCTCCATGGCAGCAGGTGAAGATGATGCTGCACAGTCGTTATGGCACACCTTGTCTCTGGAATATGGGGATGAATTCTCAAGCATGGCAAATTACTACCTGGGGCTTCTGCAGGTCAGGAGAGGTAATTATAAGGATGCCATGAGTTTATTTATGAAAAGCGGGAAGCCCGATGTAAAGCATTACTGGACAATAGCATCTCTGGCAGGTAAACTGGAATGCGCATCAGGGCTGGGATTGAGCGAGAAGGTAAAAGAGTTCAGTGAGCAGCTTAAGCCTTATCAGAAAAATCTTCTGGAAAGGGGTCTTCCGGGACTTGCAGCCATGGACACTGCATCTTTGCGGTCTGGTTCACCAGAGAAAATGGAACCGGCATCTGAACTGGATATTGTCAGTTCATCTCTGGGACTTTACACTTTGCAGGTTGGTGCTTTCGGATCGGCAGAGAATGCCAGAAATCTTCAGAAAAAACTCAGTAAGG
>CAYPMS010000025.1:31397-41376 GCA_964411655.1 uncultured Fibrobacter sp. | reverse complement strand
TCTCTCATTGTGCTAATCTTCCACTCTCTTTTTTTGAGGATTTAAGCAGAGATACAGGTTTAGTAATAGTTAAGGAGCCATTAAGATCTCTGCTATCCAGATCCGATTTTGCTTTGGTTACTTCTGGTACTGCGACTCTGGAAGCGGCATTACTTGGCGTACCCCAGATCTGTGTGTATAAGACATCCTGGCTCAACTATACCATCTTTAAAAATATTCTTAAAATCCCCTACATCAGTCTTCCAAACATTATTGCTGGTCAAAAGATTATACCTGAATGTATTCAGGATGATATGAACCCATACAGAATGGCTGATGTGCTCACCGATTTTATTTCCGGGAAGGATAATGTTGAGAAGATGAAAAGCAAATTCATTGAGTTGAGAGGTATGCTTGGTTCCAGGAAACCTTCGTTGGAGCTGTCTGCTATTTTAAAAAGCATCCTTGCGAAAAACTGATTTACTAAAACCGGAAGTGACTTCTGAACCTGAGCGGAAAAAATCAGCTAAAATAGAAAATTAAGAGTCCCGGCCGGATTTATTACCCGGGTTTTAGGTTTAAGGTTCTTCAAAGGGCATCAAGCCTTTCTGTATCAATACCTTACAGTTCTCTATCGTCATCAGTTGTTTTGTGGGGATTATAACTGAAGAACTTTTTTTTTGAAAACTCAGGAATAATCTGGTATTTTCGATCAAGGGCTTATTTCTATTAAACGTACGAATCCGGTGTATCAGAATGAGGTTAAAATTAAAGGCTTGCTGTTTTTTTACAGCTGCGATATTTGTTAATGCCTTTGTGCCTCAGGCATCCCTGAGAGACGGGGACTATTCGATACCGGTGTTCAGAGTCGGTCAACAGAGGATAAGTCTGGCCCGTACAGATGTGATTATCAGCGAGACGGGCGACAGCCTCAGAGAGATCGATTCCTTGCCTCAGCTCAGAACCGGGCAGGTGATATACAGATACAGAGTTGCCAACCGATTTGCTTTTTTCAAGGGTATTCTTGATACTACTGCTTTTGGAAAGAAACCGGTACTCTATACTTTCAATATTCCTTCATGGGCCAGCTTATCAGATATCATTCAGTACCGTTTTTTCAGAAGTCCTACCGAGAAGAACGGAAACGATGAGGATGAGATCTATTTTGATGCAGAACACATATATATAAAGCACTTTCCTGAAATTTACTATTACAAGGATTTCAATTGGAATAAACTGGAAGGGTCGTCATCTCTGCCCCTGGGAGGGATAGAGATTTTTACCGATCCCCCAGGAGCTCAAATAATTATCGATGGTAAAAAAACCGGGATATTTACACCCTATACTTTTAAGGGATTGCTTGCCGGAGTTTATAGTTTTGAGCTGGTTTTACCCGGATATAATACATTTCAGAAATCGGTAAGGATTTATCCGGGTAACATGGTAACGGCGGCATTTGAGCTGCTCTCCGATATGGATACCATCTATATTTCCGGGAAAGCGCCTTATGGATTGTTGATACTTCCTCAGCCGCCCACCGATTCTCTGTACTATCTGGACTCTACCAAAGTTTTTTCCGTGAAAACCAGATTGCATCCGGGTATACATCGTTTACGCTGGAATGGTGCCCAGATGTACGAGTCTATCGATACAGCCATAAACATATCAGAGGGGGTTGTAACATATTTTGATCATGTTTTCAAAAGACGTTACGGGGTGTTGCGAGTTGTTCCATCACCTTCCGATGCGGAGGTATGTATCCAGGGGTTGCCATGCAAGATAGGTGAGCAGCTTCTGGAGTTGCCTGTTGATAGATATACCATATCTGCATTTCATCTGGGATTCAGGAATTTAAAGAAAGCAGCGACTGTTTTCCCGGATACTATTACTATCTGCAGGATGGATTTGACACAGATGCCAGACATTGATGGGGATGGTTTTGTGGATAGTGTTGATGAATGTCCGGATAAATATGGACTTTTTGGAGGCTGTCCCAGGATGAAACCCAGCGAGGCGTTGAAGGCTAAAAAAGAGGAGATTAAAAATTTTGTAAAAACGGATCCTTTGACTTTTGGTTCTTCTTTGATAGGCGGGATAAACAGGGTGCCTACCAGCAGGCGTTTCGGGAAATTCCTCTCCAGTTTCTCAGGAGTTAAAATCGGGGGAATCAATAACTTTCGCGGGCTGACACTGGTAAACAATTATCATATCCAGTACAGAGGTCTTTTTACCGGTCTGGAGCTTGGTCAATGGATTGGCGGGCTTGGTTTTCAGAGGGATGATACTCTGGAAATACTCACAAAAGCGAAAAAATATCTGATATTCAATGATACGATTAACATTATTGAACCAGTCATGTATATTCCAAGTACGGCACTATGTTTTGGATTACATTACAGTTGGGCCTGGGTGAATCTGGTTTATGCTATCGGTTATCAATGGGAGGATATTATCCTGGACCAGATCTACAATGTTACCGATGACAGGCTGGAGCGGATTGTACTGAACAATGACTGGTGGTTTCACCAGATAGGGATGGAAGCAAATTTTAACTTTGATGGATGCATTATCCCTTCAGTATATGCCAGAATGAAACTGCCATTTGGTAAATCGGAGGTTACCCGATGGTTGGTTTTGCAGACCGGTATTCAGTTCAAAGTGGTACCATCCAAATGGAAAAACCGATAAAATTAGAGTAAAAATGAACAAATTATGAGAATCGTTCTACTGATTACTTTATTATTTCTGATAAACTGTGGCGGCGGTTTTGATGTGGAAAGTGCTGACGCTCAGGATATAAAAAAATCGATTCTGGGACCCGATTCATCAGAAGTATTGTATGAGTAAAATGACAGCTACAGGTGAAAGAAAGAATTATTTTTAAACAATCATCAAAAATTTGAATTGTTTTAGTGTATCTGTCGGGCTGAAGCCTGGGTTAAACAGTTGCCTTTTTCAGGGAAGCATTATGAAGAGAGATATTCGATATTTTAACGATAAAAAAAAGAATAAAATCCCCATAAGTCTGCTTACAGCTTATGATTTTCCCACAGCGCAGATTCTGGATGAAGCCGGGATTGATATCCTTCTGGTGGGTGACAGTGTGGGTACCAATGTGTTGGGATATAAAGATGAGCGGGAGGTAAGCATGGCTGACATGCTGCACCATTTAGGTGCAGTTGCCAGAGGAACAAAAAATGCCTGGGTAATGGTGGACATGCCCTATAATAGTGCCAACGACCCGTTTATTGCCTGTGAAAATGCCAGGATGCTGATCGAGAAGGGAGCTGACTGTGTTAAAGTTGAGGGGTGGGAAGAGAAAAAGAATGTAGTTGCTTACTTGTCCGGACAGGGTATTTCGGTATGTGCGCATATAGGTTACAATCCTCAGATTCACGGCAGCAGGCCTAAGACGTTTGGAAAGACAACCGGGCAGGCACTTGACCTGATCAATAGTGCAAAAGTCCTGGAAGACAGCGGGGCAGTGATGGTTATTGTGGAGAAAGTTCCCCAGGAGATCACTGCTTTGATATCGGAAAGTCTCAGAATACCGGTTCTGGGGATCGGGGCTGGTAGTAAGTGTGATGGCCAGGTTCTTGTGATAAATGATATCATTGGGATAACGCCTGCTGTGTTCAAGCATACCCGCAAATACATGGATTTTCGTGCGATGGTGTTCAAAGCGGCGACTGATTATAAAAATGACATAGAAAAGGGTTGTTTTCCTTCAGAGGAAAACGTTAGCCATCTTTCTGCCGAAAGTCTCGAGGAAGTATTAAAAGCAATGGGCAGACAGATGCGGGTCTGACCTACTTAACTGGGGAGAATCCAATGAATTGGAATGCAAAAAACAAACTGTTTCCAATTGCTGTTTTCCTGTTGGCGATAGTTGTTCTGGCTGGTTGTATTAAAAAAGATGCTGATACCGAAGAATTTGATCCTGCCAAACTTCCTCGTGAAAAAACTCTGCATATAAGTGGATTTCAATGGGGGACACCGTCAAGTTTTAATCCCCTGGCAATAACTCCTGCATGGCCGATCACCGGTAATATTAATCTGGTTTATCAGGCACTTTTTGGCTACGACCTTCTTAGTGGAGAAATAAAGCCAATTATTGGTAAATCCTATAGCCTGAAGGGTGGGATTCTGCAGATCGAATTGCATGAATTTGCCCGATGGCAGGACGGAGAACCATTGACCTCTGCAGATGTGGTGTATTCATACAATTTACACAAAAAGTATAATACCAATTTTAGTTTCGGTATCAATAATTTTATTGAAGAAATAAAGGAAAATGGACCTCATGCGGTAACTATTTATTTGTCTGAAAAGCAATATAACCCCTTGGTGGCTTATGACATTATTTCAACTGTTCAGATACTTCCAAAGAGAATTTTCGAGCAGCTTGAAAAAGAGGCATTCGATCGGGTAGCTGCCGAAACCGGTGCGGCTCCTGAAAATAATGATGTTCTTAACACTATGCGTTTATTTAAAAATGATCGCAAACCGGTGGGGTCGGGACCTTATACGCTATATTCGTATTCAGATCATGAAATTATTCTTAAAAGGATTCCCGCATACTGGGGAAACAAGCTATACCAGAATAAACAACCTGCACCTCTTTTCATAGTACATTCTTCCTATCCAGGCAATGATGAAGTAAATATGGCATTGCAGAACGGAGATCTTGATATTTCTCAGACATTTCTGCCTGAGATCTGGAAACAGTTTCCAAAGGGTGTGGGGACCTGGTATGATGATAAACCATACTATATACCGGGAATAATTCCCGCATTAATGATGGGATTGAGCAGGCCTCCAATTAATGATGTAAATTTCAGAAGAGCTATAATCCATGCAATTGATTATGAAAATATTCGTCACAATGCGGTATATGGTTATACTCCTGAGCTGAAACCAGGAATAATTCTTCCATTTGGAGCAGAAAAGGAATTCTTTTCAGAGAAGGATGCAGAGGCATTTGGCAAGTTGTATGATCCTGAAAAATCTAGACTCATATTAAAAAATGCGGGTTATTCCTGGGGAACGGATGGGATGCTGATAGATCCTGCGGGTAAAAAAATCCGTACCCTTTTTGCTACCTGTCCGGCTGGCTGGACGGATTGGGAATCGACAATAAAGATTGTAGTGGAAGGTTTACGGGCTATTGGTGTGGATGTTCAGGAGAAATTTCTGTCATACGAACAGTGGGACAGGGATTTAAAAAATGGTTTGTTCGATTTTACCATGAAAAATCCTCATCCGGAGCAATCCTACTCTCTTCCCTGGGCTCGATTTGACAAAGTGATGTCTTCCAAAGACTTGCGGCCTGTTGGAGAAGTGATGTATCAGAATGAGGGAAGGTACAAAAACCCTGTTGCTGACAGTCTTCTTGAGGTGATTCCAAAATTAAGCGACCCGCAGCAGTTAAGAGATGCTTATCATGCCATCAATCGGCTTTTTATGGATGAAGTTCCAATTATTCCTCTGATGTATCGCCCATGGTTGTTTTATCAGTTTAACAGCAAATACTGGAAAAACTTTCCAACAGCTCAAAATCCCTATGCTTCACCGCAATGCCTGATGGTTGGTGCGGGAGTGGAGGCATTATGGGGGATTAAGCCTCAAAAGTAATATTTATAAAAAAATCTGTTGTCCTTCCCAGAAATGCTCTTTTTCGAAGAAAGCAGGAAATGCAGGTATATGACTTGTTTTTCCTGTTTAAAAGTATAATTGAATTGAGATATTTAAATTTTAGTATCTTTATTTCAGAAGTTGTAAAACCATTACCAGTGGATCCAGTATGTTTTTTATACGTTTAACTGTATTTTTTCTGCTTATTTCTTTTTCTTCCCAGTTATTTGCCGATAGCAAGGACAATATTCGTTTAAACCAGGTCGGGTTTTATACTTATGGACCAAAGACTGCGGTTATTGTATCACCGAAAACCTGGTACTTTTACATAAAAAGTACCGATTTACGTCAGACTTACTATCGGGGGGAATTGTCTGATACCAGGTATTGGAAGTCCTCTGGAGACAGTGTTAAAATTGCTGATTTCTCCGATTTCACAAAAGAGGGAACCTACGTGCTGTTTGTTTCCGGAATAGGTACATCTTACCAGTTTACCATATCCGGAAAGGTAAATTATGAGTTGTCCAGAGGATTGATACGTCACTTCTATTATCAGCGGGCTTCCACCGATCTTCTGCCCACATATGCCGGGAAATGGTCAAGGCGGGCAGGTCATTATGACACAAAGATAATCATCCATCCTTCTGCTGCATCTCCGGGACGTGCCGCTGGTTCAGTGTATCCATCTCCCAAAGGCTGGTACGATGCCGGTGATTATGGCAAATATATTGTGAATGCAGGAATCAGTACTTACCAGTTGCTTTTGTTATATGAGCAGTTTTCTGAATATTTCGATACGTTATTCCTCAATATTCCTGAATCAAAAAATGGAGTACCAGATCTTCTGGATGAGATAAAATGGGAACTTGACTGGATGCTTACCATGCAGGATCCTTATGACGGGGGAGTTTATCACAAGTTGACTGGAAAAACTTTTATTGGTGATATGATGCCTGAAGCAGCAAAAGAGGATCGTTACTTTATAGGCAAAAGCACTACGGCAGCTTTTGATTTCGCGGCTGTCTGTGCGGTTGCTTATCGCATTTACAAAAAATTCTATCCCTCTTTCGCAGATTCCTGTCTGAATGCTGCAAAGTATGCCTATAAATGGGGCCTGAACAATCCTGATGCTCTTTTCAGGAGCAATCCTGAAGATGTTGTTACAGGCGCATATAACGATCATAACGCAAATGATGAATATCAGTGGGCATCCTGGGAGCTTTACATTGCTACAGGCAACTCCGTTTATCAGGATTCCGCAATTGGGAAAAAAACTAGTTATGGCATTCCATCGTGGCAGACTGTAAGTACGCTGGGAATGTACTCTATGGCATTAGTAAAAAATGATTCTTTTGCGGTAAGCAAAGTGTATGGTTTAGCTGATGGGTTGTTGAAGAAAATCAGTAGTCATCCTTTCAAAACCAGTGCGGAAAGCTTCTACTGGGGAAGCAATGGGAATGTGGCTAATGAAGGAATGGCGATGCTGGTGGCATTTCTTATTTCCAAAGATTGCAAGTATCTGGAAGGAGCGATTCATTCTCTGGATTATCTATTGGGTAGAAACGGTCCGGGGTACTCTTTTGTAACCGGCTTTGGGACCAGATCTGCAATGAATCCCCACCATCGTCCATCTGTTGCAGATGGAATCGTTGAGCCTGTGCCTGGTTTTCTTGTCGGTGGTCCAAATAAAGATTATACTGAAGGTGAATGTGTTTCAGCCATTTATCCTTATGAAACAGCCAAAAGATGGGTTGATTTGAGCTGCAGTTATTCTACAAATGAAGTAGCCATAAACTGGAATGCGCCGGCTGCTTTTCTGGCTGGCGGAATCGAAGCAATTTTTAATTCAGGCAAATTCAATATCCAGCCATTGATTGATAAATATGGTGTGGATAACATACCGCCTGAACCAGGCAAGATTTCTGTTCTGGATGTCAGAGCTGACAGAGCCCAACTGAGCTGGAATACATCAGAAATGGTGAGTGTTGCTGTGCAGTACAGTATAGACTCCTTAATGAGAAAGTATAAAGTGGTGCTCTGTTCTGGTTCTGACAGTAACCAGGTAAGCTTATCAGGGTTGATGCCCGATACAAAGTATTATATCCGGATTTCATGGATCGACAGAAAAGGAAACGTGTCATCTTCTTTTACTTCGTTTACCACTGAACAAAGCGGTATCATAAACCATGAACTCTTAAAACCGATGACAAGCGATTATATTTACGGAAAAGATCTTACAGTTTCCTTTCAGAATGTTTCCGGGGTAATCAGCAGGCTCGTTTTTACAACAGGAGGATCTTCTGTTCCGGAGACTCTCAGTTGCCTGGAAAACAACGGGAGTTACAGCGTAATAATTCCTGGTGCAAGTGTAACAGAGGCAGGAATTATGTATTCGTTATTGTTGCAAAAGAACGAAGAATCTGTAGAAACAGGCAAATGGTTTGCCGGAGTTGATTCAATAGAGTTGAAGAATTCTGTAATTTCTTTACCAAATACCTACAAGCTGGTCTCTTTCCCTTTGATTTTCTCTCCTGTTCCCTCAATAAGTGCATTCTCTGTTTCTATTGGTGACACTGCCAAATGGAGATATTTCGGTTATGATCCGATAAACAGGTCATATCTTCTCTTTGATACTCTTAAAAGCGGTAAAGGCGGATGGATTTTCTGCAAAGAAGAATCTGAAATAAGTTTAAAAGGAAAGAATCTGAGGCCAGATACTCTTTTCCCGGTAGTACTCAGAGAGGGGTATAACTGTGTAGGGAATCCTTTCTCGTTTCCTGTTTACTGGAGCAACTCAGTCCTTTATCACGACAGTACTTTTATTAGTATATCTGATTCTGTAGCGAGACAGTTTATACGCCGCCAGATATTCCTGTATGAGGACAATACTTCAAACAGTAAAAATGATGGAAAATATTATTCTAATCGTGAACTGATATCCCATAAATACAATGATTCAATTCAGCTTAAACCCTGGGAGGCCTGCTGGGTGTATGCAGAAAAAGACTCTGTGGTGTTGTTATTGAATCCTTCTGCTGAATTAAATGTGACAAAGAGTCTGGCCAAGAGGCAGAACAGACGGGGCAGTGACTGGTATTACAGGATAAGTGCAATTTCCCCGGATGGTGGAAAACAGGAGGCTGTTTTTGGGGCAGCTTTTGATGCTAAGGATGCATACGATGAATATGATTCTCCGGAACCACCTCCAATTTCAGAAGTACAGATTGGTTTTATAAATCCTGAATGGAACAGATTCAAAGGAATGTACGTATCGGATATAAAATCCTGTTCCGGGAATCATCAATGGAATCTATGTGTAAAAAGTTCAGTCTCTGGTCCGGTTTTTTTACAATGGGATAGAGCGGGAGATCACGAGGGTTATCTTTATCTTAAGGATGTAATGAGTGGTGATGTAATCGATATTACAACTGAACAATCCTATTGCTACAAACCCTTGAATAAGGAAGACTCCAGGAGCTTTATTATTAGCTGGGTACCGCAGAAACAATCATTGAATCTGGTGAAAATCAGGAACTGGGATTTTACCAGAGATCGAAATGAATTATCATCTTCCCTGATGAGATTCAGATACTCTATTCCCTCATCTATTAAGGGGAAAGACATTCGGACGGTTATTGAGGTATTTGATATTAATGGACGATGTGTAAGAAGGATTCTGGACGGGAAAAAAGGACCCGGTATTTATACAGTGTATTGGGACAGAAAAAATGCTTCTGGTGAAATTGCTGCAAAAGGTTTTTATGTGGTACGATTGCTTACCGGTGAATATTCCAGAAGCATTGGAGTTCATTTGTTACACTGAAGATAATATGTAAGGAAAGAATATGTCTTATGATGGAAATCAGGAAGTTAATTGCAATTTTTTTAATAATAAATCTTGTGACGATTGCTGCGGGACAGGAAATTAATTTACAAACAGTGGAAACTTTGGATACTCTGGATATTTTCTCAGAAGCCAGTTCCAAAGAAGAATTATCCCCGATTGATACTTTGCATAACAGTGATTCTTCAGTTGTTCCTGACAGCGGAAAAAATTTACCAAAGGATATCAAATCTGAAACAGATCATATTCTTAGAAGTGAACAGTTTTCCCGACAGGCATCAATGGGAGACAGGGGAGTTTCTGCAACTTCTAACACATCCATACAATCATCAGATACAAGAAAGCTTTTACCTTCTCCAGAATTTCAACCGGATACTGCAGATAATTTACAAACAGATTCATCTTTAGCGCCGACATACAAAATGGGGAAAACTGAAAAGAGGATACTTTTAATAACCGGGGCTATTCTGGTTGCTGGTGGTTTGGTATTTCTGCTGGTGAAGTCGATAGGTAAAGGGGAAA
>CAYPMS010000025.1:1825-31297 GCA_964411655.1 uncultured Fibrobacter sp. | reverse complement strand
CTGGTTGCTGGTGGTTTGGTATTTCTGCTGGTGAAGTCGATAGGTAAAGGGGAAACGGCTACAGAGAATGCAGGTTTTCCGGAACCTCCCCGACCACCAGAGTATTGATTACAGATTTTCCAATAACCAGTGTTTAGCCTGGAAAGCATCAGAGAACTGTCTGCTATATTCTGAATCCACAGTCGATTCATAGAATGAATTGCATTTTTATTAATGGGTTTGTATACCCACATTCCTTCACAAAATAGAGATTACAAAAACAGATACTGCCAAATGTACAATTTGGGATAGTATCATAGTACAAAAAAGGTGATTCTGAATTAGGGCTGCATGATAATAAAAAAGCCTGTTTTCACAGGCTTTTAGTTTTCGAAACAGATGTTTGTTTCTAAAATATAAACTTTAAAATTTATTTGATCCATTCTTTGTGGATATCAGGGATATCATCCAGAAGATTGAGAGTGACCTGGCTTTTAGGCCTTAAAGTGACATCATCAGGACTTCCGTGTTCGACGATCTGTCCTTTATGCATGATAAAGAGACGGTCACTTACATAATAGGCCAGACCGATATCATGGGTGATAAACACAATAGTCATTTTGAGCTCTTCCTTGAGCTTCATCAGATAGTCAAGGATATTTGCACGAACGCAGGCATCAACCATACTGGTGGGCTCATCTGCGATCAGAACTTTTGGACGCAGGATAAAGATACGGGCAAGCAACATTCGCTGCATCTGGCCACCGGAGAGTTCAAAAGGGTATTTACCTTCGATTTCAGGTGGTTTAATGTTAACAGCTAATAAGGCCTGATCGACCCGTTCTTCCATTTCTTTATTGGATGGTTTAGTTTTCAGGATTCCAAAGGATGCTTTCAGTTGTGAACGGATGGTGAAAAACTGATTGAAGCAACTGAATGGATCCTGAAACACTGGTTGTACTTCACGCCAATGGTCTCTCTGGTTGGTAATGGGCTTACCTTTATAGAGGAACTCTCCACTGGTAGGGTGATATAAACCTAGCATCATTTTAGCCAGGACGCTTTTGCCGCACCCGGAGCTTCCAACCAATGAGACGATCTCTTCATCGGCTATAGTAAAACTTACATTATCGACGGCTTTAACCAGTTTTTTCCCATGGCCGAAGGTAATAGTAGCATTTGTTGCTTTGAAAATATTGGTATCAGTTGGCATAATCGCACCTCACCTGTCGCTCGGCGACAATACGTATCTCCTGCTTATTGACATGGCATTCTTTCCTGGCAACAGGACAGCGCTCAGCGAAACGGCACCCCTGGATTGGATTAGCCAGATTTGGTGGAGCACCTTCGATTGCGACGGGTTTTTTCTGTTTCTGTCCAGGTTCGGCACTGAGCATAGAGCCCATAAGTGCCTTGGTGTATGGGTGCCTGGGATCAAAGATGAGTTGTTCAGTGGTACCCAATTCTACGAATTCACCAGCGTACATGACTGCGATGCGGTCAGCCACATGACGCAGCAGAGGAAGTTCGTGGGTAATAAAGATCATACTGCTGAAGATATCTTTTTCCAGCAGATCAAAAATCATTTTTATAACTGCTTTTTGTGTGGTTACATCTAAGGCTGAGGTTGGTTCATCAGCAATAACCATTTGTGGATTAAGCAGAGTTGAGATGGCGATAACCGATCTCTGGCGCATTCCGGCTGTAATCTGAATGGGATAGGAATTAAGGATACTTTCATCCATTCCGATGGTTTTAAAGCGGGTGCGCAGCCTTTCATAAATTTCTTTTTTATTGGAACCTTTTTCATGGCTGGAAATCATATCAGCAGCAAAATCTTTGATTTTACGTGTAGGATTTAAAGAATTGAATGCTCCCTGAGGGATCATAGCTACTTTTCTTCCCAGAACATTTTTACGTATGTCTGCGGGGCTGCGGTTCATGATCGATTCGCCTGCAACTAAGACATCACCGGAGGTTGGATGAAGGGGGGGAATAAAAAGACCCATGCATCCGTTAACCAATGTAGATTTACCGCAACCGGATTCACCGGCAATTCCAAGGATTTCGCCTCTATTGATGGAAAAGCTGACTCCTGAAACAGCAGGGATTTTATTACCGAAGCGGGTCAGATAATGTAAATGCAGATCCCGTACTTCGAAAATTACCTTAGATTTATTGTCAGTTGCAGTGGCTTTTTCGGAAACACTGCTTTGTACTTCAACAGTCATATATTCTCCTATTTACGCAATCTCGGATTGAAAACACCCTCCATCGATGTATTTATCAAATACAGGGCAAAAGAGATAATGGTAACCAGTATCATGGCTGGAATAAAAGCCCACCAGGCACCATCGGTTAATGCTTCTGAGCGCATGGCCTGGTTCAGAATAGTACCCAGGGAAACGGTATCGAATGGTCCCAACCCGATCATACTGATAGAAGCTTCTGAGAGAATTCCTGAAGCGGTCTGCATAATAAAAACCATGAACACATAAGACATCAGGTAGGGTAGAATGTGCAGCATTACAATTCCCACAGTCTTAACTCCATTAACTTTGGCCAATGAGATATGATCGCGGCTTTTTAAGCTGGCAGCTTGAGCACGGACAGCACGGGCACTCCACGTCCATCCGGTTAATCCGATCAGAAATGCTATTAAAGAGAGCGATCGTCCTTCCTTCATACTGGCGGAAACCAGAATCAGAATTACAAATTGCGGTATAACGATAAACAGGTTGGTAATCATGGTGATAAAATCGTCGATCCATCCGCCCTTGAAACCGGCGTAAACACCTAAAAATGTACCGATGACTGTAGCGATGATTCCAGCCATAAAACCTACATAGAGAGATGATCGTAAGCCTTCAAGCAGGAGGGAGAACATGTCGATACCCATATGATCGGTTCCCAGTAAATACTTGCCGCCAGGATTCATGTAAGCTGCACCGACTCTAGTATGGATATCAACGTGATAAAAAAGCGGTGCAAAAATGGCCAGGAGAATGGTTCCTAAAAACAATCCCATACCGATGACAAAGAAAGGAGATTTTAACAGATTCTTAAGTATCTTCATTTTACTTGCTCCCTATTCCGGCCTTCACTCGTGGATCCAGAAAACCAATTAAAATGTCTACACTGAAATTAGCGATAAGCACACTGATTGTAATTAGAAGTGTTATACCCTGGATCAGTGGATAATCGTTACCCTGAATTGCAGTTAGCATAGACATTCCCAAGCCAGGATAAGAAAAAATCATCTCTGTGATAAGAGCACCACCAACCATCGTTCCTATTGAAAGAGCCAAACCAGTTAATTGTGGCAGCATTGCATTACGGAACATGTAGAAAACGATCTTATGTTCTTTCATACCCAACCATTTGGCGTATTTAATATAATCGGTACCAAGCTCATAAATGCACATAGAGCGCATTCCTGTTGCCTGGCCACCGGCAAGAATAAGGAAAATGGAAAAAAACGGAAGCACATAATAATAGGCAGCGCTGGAGAAAAATTCCCAACTGAATGATGGCATAATATCCTGAGCGTAACCGCCGATTGCAGGAAAGAGGTTAAACTGCAGGGCAAAAATATAAACCAAAAGCATACCGAAGGCGAAAAACGGTACGGCATTGGCTAATAGAGCTGCAGGAAAAATCACTCCATCAAAGACACCACGTTTATAGGCAGCCAGAGCGCCAAGAATGTTTCCAATGATCCATCCGAATATAATGGTGGGAATCTGCAGTGCAAGAGTCCACGGTATGGCTCCGGCGATTATTTCGGTGACTTTTTTAGGGTAATTCAGAAACGAGGTCCCAAGGTCACCCTTAAGGCACATCTTCACATAGTTTAAAAATTGTTTTATAAGGGGAGACTGGACCGGTTTGCCAGAAGCATCACGTCGGATGCTTCCGTCTTCATTAAGTTCAACCAGGCCAAAACCTTTAAGGTATGCCTCCTCTTTTTCCATTGCAGCTTTAGTATCTAATCCGCTTGCTGTTCTGGCCATGATTATATCGACCGGGTTTGCCGGACCCAGTCGTGGTAATAGAAAGTTAATGGAAACTGCAGCCAGAAAAGTAATAAAGTACCATACTGCTCTGGATGTTATGTAATAAAGTGTCGGATACCTCTTCAGCATGAATGCTCCTATTTCGCTGTTGAATTAATTTCCCAAAGTGCTTTGATACCTACACCAAAACAGGGGATCTGAGGTGGTGTGTAAGTATTGTTTTCATTGGGGAAATTATCCCAGTTTTTGATACTGAATTCGTAAAATTGTTCAGGTCTGTAAACAAGGGGAATGGTAGGCTGTTCCTGCATGAAAATGACATTTAATGCCCGGTAAGCTTCAAGTTTCTTCTGCTCATCGCTGAGGCTGGGAATAACTCTAAGCAGGCTATCAACTTTGGGGTTGTAATTTTTGTCCTTTGGATTGTTAAAACGTCCCTGGTTTTCATTCATCTTCTCACCAACTGGTTTCCAGTCTCTGGAAGAGAGGACTGATTCAAAGCGAGACCATGGCTGAGATGGAGTAGAGTTGACAGATGGTGCATGAAGTATAAGGTCCCAGTCAGCAGTGGGCAGACTGTTAAAGTAAATGGACGCATCCACAAAACCTTCTCTTATATCGATACCAGCTTCTCTCATTCCCTTGACTGCAATCTGCACCATGGCTTCCCAGTCAGTCCATCCTGCCGGTGACTTGATAGAAAGGGTAGGTACTTTCTGACCTTTGGGATCGAGCATGTATTCCAGCTCGCCATTAGCATTGAAAACTGATTTATAGCCTGCATCTTTGAGGATTTTCTTTGCCAGTTCGAGGTCATATTTGGCACCATATTTTTTAACATCTTCTTCGCAGTAGTACTGCTTTTCTGTTCCGAATGGCAGGATTAAACCAGGTTCGAGATTGGGGCTATACTGAGAGAAGGCCAGTTCTTTGACATCTGCATAGTTGATGGCATGAGCCATAGCTCTGCGGAAGTTGCGGTCGTTAAGTGGTGCTTTGGTAACGTTGATAAACAGCATGGTCATGGCGGCAGGCACAAAATAGGGTTCTTTTGAATACCATGTTCTTACGCCCTGTTTTTCTTTCTGCCAGATACGCGGGATAAAGGTTGAAGAAATGTCAAGATTTCCCTGCTGAAGAGCGATGCTGAAATGATCATTGGCCTTATAAATTGGATGAATAATAAACTCAGGTTTTGGTAAACGGTTCTGATAAAGAACTTTTCCCCAGTAATCATCTCTTCTTTTCAGGACAATTTTTTCTCCTGAGTAGCTGTGCAGAGTGTAAGGGCCCGAAACAACCGGATTGTTGTCCAATCTTTCCTTTTGAAAAGCAGCCAGATCCCCGTTGAGATTGTCAAGCTGTTTCTGAATGTAGTGTTTGGGAATTATGCGAACGGCCTGGAAGTAATCAAGCACAGCCAGAGGATTGTTTCTTGCTTTGTTAAGAGTAAAGCTGACCCGTTCTGACTTGCCACTTTCAGATGAATTGTCGGTTACGGTATCTACAGCGACAGCAGAAATGTGGGTCCATACGTAAGCTGTAGGAGCGGCAGGGTATTTCCTGCCGATCTCGTAGGTAAAGACGACATCGGCAGCGGTTAAAGGAGTTCCATCGCTCCACTTTGCTCTGGAGTCCAGAATAACAGAGATAACGCTGTCGTTTTTCTGGTAGGATTTGGCGATCAGAGGTTCCATTTGACCGTTTAAGGAATTGTAATTCATTAAAGGCTCGTACATCAGATTGTAATTTCCACCAACAGGAAATGCCGGCCAGTCACAGAGTGGGTTGAATGTATTGGGTTCTCCCCATTGAAAACCCGCCATATAAAGCGTTTTATTGCGTGGGAAAGAGACTTCGCCACTTGTAGTCTTGGGAGTATCAGATTTACATGAAATAAGACCACATAACAAGGCGCCTGCAAGCAATGTTTTCGGTCGAAAATAATCTTTAATGTTCATTCTCCACCTTTTCCTGGTTCAAGTTTAAGAATTTCGTCAGTGTTTCGGATCTCAGATTTTAAATTGAGGAATACGGACAAGAGTTTCCCTGTTCTACAGATTATCGGCTTTGTAACAAAAAAACTTTTTGTTAAGCTCAAAATGATACCAGATGAAAATATTTCATGCAGGAGGGTTTATCAAACAAATTTAGAGTTTAAAAAGGCTTAAACTGAGCTTAAATAATAAAGATTATCTACTGTAGATATTTCAGGTCGAAGTATTTAAAAAATAAAAAACATAAAAAGACCTATATGAAAAATCTTTTAAGTACACTAAAAATCTCACCAGAGATAATATGACAGATGGGAAAAAAGAAAATTCTGGCTAAATAGGAAAAAAATAGCTAATTTCATAAAAAATCAAAATTCGAAAGATCAATACCAGAATAAAAATTAAGAGAGTAACTGATAAAAAGACAAAAGAGGTAATTGTGCAGAATAGCTGGTAATTATTTATATTGTTGAAAATTTTAATTTTGCACAAATTTATTGTTTTTTGGTTACTTGTGGAAAAAGCAGACAGGGTTTCATTTTCAGGTAGCCTTGTTTAACCCTTTAAATTCTGATAGCCACTAAATAATGCCGATCATAAGAAAACAGGACATATTTCAGTATAAATTCACGACTCTCAAGGAGGGTTGGTTGTTGAGGAAAAAAACTACGATGCGCAGGTTACTTTTCGTACTTTGTACGGCAGGGATTTCTATGACAGCGAGCGCAGCTGAAGAATCTTTGGCGGCTGATTCAACCGCATTTCAGCAGATGCTTGATTCTCTGGGGCTTAATAAAAACGATCTGGAGAGTAAGGTTCGATCCACCCTGATGTTTGGAGGTTCATCACCGGTTTCCTTTTCCGGTGAAGGACGTCTGAAGATGCAATACCATGGTTTCAAAGAAGGTCATGCCGACTATCTCAGAGAAGATCGCACTTATCTGCAGTCAAACTGGGAAGGAAACGAGTCGTTTGTAAGAATAGGAATGGTAGCGCGGGCAGGCCGTAACACTGTGCTTTGGTCTAAGATCGGGTTCCAGCACACTTTACCCGGTACTTTTATTAATAAAGAAGTTGCTGGCGACACGGTGCCTAATCGTCACGATAAAAGCAATGAACCAGCAATAATTCATGAAGACATGAGTGCTGGAATTGCTATTAGAACAGTTCCAGCATCTTTCTGGCTCAAATTGGGTGCCATCCATTGGATCGAGGCTTCACCTCTTTCTATCTGGAAATCTCAACCCCGACTATTTGCATGGGAATATCTGCCTTTTGAAGTAGAACAGCCTATAGCCCGTTATTATGAGTATAATATGGCTTTAGGAGAAAGAGTGGGAAGAGCAGCATGGAACAAAAAAGCTTTTCAGGGTATAAATTTCGAAAGCATCAATCTTCCTTTAAATTTATATTTCAATATGCTTTATGGGTCATATGAACGTTATGATAACTTTGAAAGGGAATATGCAGATTTAGGAGCAGATCAGGGCTATTTGGGCGAGAATATCCCTTCTAAAGGCAAGGGGATAGGAGATCCGTTCCGTAGAGTTTTTTTCACCAGATTGGCAGCAAAAGAGCTGTTCAATAAAATGACCCCAGGGTTTAATTTCTTGCGTTATAATTATTACGAAGATGTAATCAACTCTGATGAATTCTGTAAAGCTTTTTTCACCAATGTAGTTCCATCTGATACAACAAGCAAAAAAGTTCGTTCTAATCGCACAAAATTTAAAGTAAGTAAGGGTAATTTAGGTGCAAAGGCATTTTACAAAGAACCCTGGATTGCAACTGTGGATCTACGGGGTCCGATTAATGAAAAAATCAGTATTCAGGCTGATTTTGCATTAAGTAGAATCGATTCGACCAAATTTGAGGTCAGCCAGAGAATGCTTAATGCTGGTACCTCAGATTCGGTTATCGAGTATTATTTAAATAAAACCAATTCCAGTTCTTCGATTAGACCGGCTTTTTTCACTCATATTGAAAATGAGTACATACTTCCTTTAAATCTGGACCTGGCTATTATAGGTAAAGGGTTTTATTCACCTTTATCATTTGCAGCTCCGGTTGATGGTTTTTTCCCATTTGGAGCAAATCTGGTTGGTCCGGGAAAGTTTATTGGTCGGGGAGAAGCTTCTCCCTATACTCAGAATATGGCCGGTGTCAATTTAACCCTAGCCCCAAAGCTCAGTGGTTATGGACATCTCAGAATAAGCTACGGGCAGCATTTTCAGCTTAAAGCTGCCAGAGATGTTCTTTATTTCCCTTATCGGTTAAACGGAACGGATATGTTTTCCTTTATTCACTCCTCTTATAACAGGTGGGGAAATGACCCAATCGATCATTCATTATCGGATAAGTACTTAAAAAGATTGGGTGATGAATCATATGTAACAGGTGCTTATAATAATCCGGTAGGCTTTGAGGGTGGCGCACTTCATTCTGACTTTATGGCCATGTTTGAATCGTTTGTTCCTTATGAGAACGAACTCCAGGCCACTGCAAATCTTTTCTATGCCAAGAAATCAGATACTTATGGGTCTGGAGACCAGTTGGATGGCTCTTATCTGTACTCCTATGTCGATTCTTCTGATGGCGGCCGTGATACAATTCGCAGCAAGAATGCTTTTGTTCCTGTTCACAGGAAATACACCTTTAATTTTGAAGCAGACTATGCTTATGATATCGGCAAATTGTTCGGATATCCCCGTGACATGTTTTTCAGTGTATATGGTGCATTGAATGGTGTATCAACTGCATTCAAGCCATTGGCTGTCAATGAAAAAAGCGATGATGTGCTGCTATGGGGTACATATATTCGGTTTGAACCGGCTGTTGCCCTTACAAACAAATTTTACCTTTTAGGACTTGCCGGTTTTGAACGGTGGGCTTCTCAAAAGGCTTATACAAAACAGGGGGCAAAAGCTGTACACACTCCTCTTGATTACAGAGATTATGCAATAGGAATCGGCTTTGACTGGGATATGCTTTCCAGAGTTGGTCTGCATGCAAGAGTTAAATATATGCAGCATGATGATATCAATGTTCCTGAGAATAACTTTAAGACACCGGTTATCTCAACAGAAATAAAAATGTGGTTCTGATACTAATATCGAAACTGTCAAATAAAAGGAGTATAAATGCTCAGAAAAATTATAACACTGGTAAGCGTTGGACTTGTAATAACTGTCAATGCTAATGAAAAGAAGCTGGATAAGATCCAGAAAACTCTGGAAGATATAATGGCTAAGGCGGGCATTTCTATCGGAGGCGAATTCAGATCACAATACTTTTCTTCCGAAATTAGTGGTGATAGTGTAAAGAGTTCAGACCGAAAATTAGAAACAAATGAGTACACTTCTGTAGATTTTGATATTAAAGCCAGGCCTAATGAAGCAATTTCAGCTAGAGTGATGTTTAGAATGCATCAAAACTGGCAGAACTTTTTCTCTGATATTTCCAACCCTATATTTTCCAGATGGATAAGTATCGATGGAAATCCTTTGGACATGTTTCGGTTCAGTGTCGGTGATTTCAAAGAGAAATTCAGCCCATTAACGCTTTGGGCTCCGGAAATTGATATCATGTATGAGCCAAACATCTTTGCACGGCAGCGTCAATTTGCCATGGATGAATTGTTCCTGGGAGACAATTACCGCGTTCTTCAGGGAATTAATTTCGGTTTTGATGCAGAAGTTGCTCCCATATTCGATGAATTTCATTTTGCGTTTGTGGGTGTCAGGCTTGTTAATACAGAGACTAATACCGGAGCCAACAATCATGTAACTCTTAGAATTCAAAGTGCTGCAATGGCTAAATACATGACAGGTACAAATTTGGATCTCACTTTTCTGAAGGGAATAGATCTGGGTGGGACCTGGTTGCAGATTTTTGATCACCGTAAAAGCTATAAGGGAAAAAGCGACACTACAGCCGACACAATGGCCCAGAAAACAGCAATACTGTCGCTCAGGCCAGGTATAGATATCAGCAGGACCTTTGGTCTGCCCGAACTGTTAAAGCTTAAGCTTTCTGCAGAAGTTGCTTTTTCCATTGATGATACAGTTGCTTTTGATTCTGTTGGGGTGGATACCGCAGGTCAAGCTGTTAAGGATTTCATTTATCCGGATAATATAAATGGGAGGGCGATCAACATTAAAGGAACTCTGGGTATTGAGGCTGGAACTGCATTTGGTCTGAAATTAAATGCATCGATTATTGCCAACAATGAAAATTACAGAAATATTATGGCTCAGTCTCCTACATTTATAGGAAATCGCATTATGAATGTGGAAACTGACAAATACGAGAGATTCTATTCCCCATTTGATGCTTTGTATCATCAGGTGTTCAAATTTACTCCGGTTGATAATTCCAATGGATGGCAAAAGGCACCATACATGAAAACATCCTATTCTAATTCAATATTTTTTCCGGACAGCATGCGGAATTTTCTGATGCTTGCCGATCCATCTGTTCAGCTTGTCATGCCCTATGGTCCAGCTACACCTAACCGGTTGGGTTTTTCTGCCGATGGGAAAATTTCTCTGATTAACAATGGTATAGAAATTAAGGGCTTACTGTCCGTATTGAATGAGGAGACTGCTCAACAGGTTGATGATTTTACCTATAATAAAACTGAGTTTTCCCAGCTCGGTGGAGGTGCCAAAATTGACATAAGCAAGATGGTTGAAGTCATCAAGTATCCGCTGGAAATTTCAGGAAGCATGGTTATGTCAAAAGCCTCCAATAATACACTTGAAAACTCTTTCGAAATAACCTCCAATTTTATAAATGCGGGTCTTTACTACCAATTCTGGAAAAGAATGAGTCTTCTTGGTGGTTTGCAGATAATTAAAAATAAAGCTATTTTTGATGATCTCGTTTTACAGGGAGATATTGCAGAGATTGAGAAAAAGGAAGTACTGCAGAAAATGATGCAGTGGTCTGCTGGGTTTGAATGGAAAGTGTCTGATGGGTCCAGCGTGATCGGTACCATCGGAAAAATTAAAGTGGATACAGATGAAAACGAGTGGGGTGTGCCTGGAGCTGCACCAGGCACTGGAGATTTCGATCAGCTCTTATTAAATCTCTTCTTACGGGTAAAATTCTAATTTTTAACAGGAAACGGATATTTTATGAATAAAAATATACGATTGATCATGCTGGCAGCAGTTTGCATCTTCGGTGCTGCAAACTCTGTTTTTCCTGGATGGCTGAAGTTCAAACCTTTGAAGAAACAAAATCAGCAAACCGAAACCAAAGAAAAGGTTGATCCCAGATTGGTGTATCGTTTCTTTGATGAGGATTTTGTTTCTGGAGGGTATGCATACTGGTATCCTGAGAATTCAAAAGTGTTTATTCCTGAAGAATCGGGTAAAAATGGAGAGGTCTCCATTCAGTTTGATCTGAATGCTGCCGATTATTCCGGAGGTTCTGTCTGTCTCTATAATCTGCTTTATGACATGAGGGATATTTACGAGAAAGGCGCTCTACAATTCTGGATTAAGGGAAAAGAAGGTAATGAGATCGCCTGGGTTGCACTGGTTGATGATGAAAATGCCGATGGGAAAAAAACAGTGGTAAGATTACCATTGCAGAAATATGGTGGAATCTCAAAAGAGTGGAAACAAATTTCTATTCCATTATCTGATTTCGGTAAACGTGGTGTATACTGGGATGCAAAGAAAAGAGTAGAGGTTCCGGAGAGATTCAACTGGGCAACTGTCAGTGAGTTCAGAGTCGAAATAAAGAAAAATGATAACCCCAAATTTACTGTCTGGGTGGATGACGTCTTCATACTCAGGGATGTATATGAAGCTAAACCTCAAACCAATGAGGTTCCATGGGATGAACTGGAGGATGAGATCGATGGACCTCCTCTGGCTCAGAGACCTGCTGTAAAAGACAATCATATTTTCTTTGATGACATGTATGGCCAGAACGGCTTCCCATATGTGTATGGTGGAAAAACAGCTCAAAAGATCCTGGCCAGTAAAACAAAGGGCAATGAAGGCATTTTAGCCTGCTATATGGATAATTCCGATTATTCAGGTGTTACAGTTGCCCTGGGTACCGGATCTACTTTTAACCTGGAGCCTGCAAGGAAAGCCAAAGCTGCAGGTCTGGCTTTCTGGGGAAAAGGTGGTCCGGGTGTGGGCACAATTTATGTGGGATTGATAGATGATGAGTCGGATGGGGCCAAGACTCAGACGAAACTATCACTCGGTGACTTCGGTAAAATTGATACAAACTGGAATTATTTCATGATTCCCATACGCAAATTCCTGGATGTCGGACGCTACTGGGATGACACAAAGAAAGCCGAAGTTATATCTAATGTAAAGTGGGATAAAATCAGTGAAATAAGATTCTCCACTAATAAATTCGAAAATAAAGTTCCTGATGGGGAACCGGTCATTTTTTATGCCGATAATATTACTGTAATCGAAGAAATACCTGGTTATGTCGATCCTGAAGACTATTGGAATTCTTTTACATCTGAAGAGCCAGATGTGCTTCTTTTTGATTTTGAGGATCAGGACGATAACAGCAGATGGGAGACTTCAATAGGACCAAAGTCAGAGGTCAGATATGATATCGTTCCCAGTGGTGCCAAAAATGGCGGTAAAAATGCGTTAAACATAAGTTTTAAAATGAACGACTGGTGCGATGTCCTCTATAATTTTAAAAATAACAATCGTCCGAATAATCATCGGGACTGGAGTAAACATTGGGGCTTGAAGTTTGAAATGTATTCTGAAAAGCCCTTTCAGGGAATTAATGTGCAGATTAACGATGGCGGTAACGAAGTGTGGCTTGCCAGTGCCGGTTGTCTGAAGGGATGGCATGAAGTCCTGGTACCTTTCAAGGCATTTTACAAATTTCCCTATTGGCAACCTCCTGAGGCCGAGCAGAATGGGAAACTGGATCTTGAAGGTGTTGTCACAATAGATTTCAAGGCATCTGGAGAAGGTACTATAGGTAAATTTATGATTGATAATGTCAGACTCACCAACGAACGTGAGGTACGATCTGCTCCGGTTAAGGAAGTAGAAACTGTCACTGTTACTGCTGACATGTCAAAAGTCATCACTCCATCGATAAATCCCGGTATTTTCGGAATAAATGCTGCTTTGTGGGATGGTGACTTGCTGAAACCAAAAACCGCGGAGTACGTAAAGGCTGTAAATCATTCAGTGCTGCGTTATCCGGGTGGTTTGAGAGCCGATGAGGATCATTGGAAAGAAGTTCTTGATAAAAAGGATTTCATGGTGGATACCGATGAGTTACTGGAATTCTGTAAACAAACTGGTACAACTCCAATGATAACAGTGAACTTCGGTACCGGTACACCGCAGGAAGCAGCTGATTGGGTAAGATATATGAATATTACCAGGAAAGCTAACGTTAAATACTACGAAATAGGAAATGAGCTCTACGGTTCCTGGCATGCTAATCATTGTTCTGCGGAAGAGTATGGTAAACGTGCTGCTGAATTTATAAAGGCCATGAAAGCTGTCGACCCATCCATAATTGTGACCGTGGTGTGGGTACTGGAAGGGGAATGGAATAAAATCGTCTTTGATTATACCAAAGAACTGGCTGACGGAGTCAATGTTCATCATTATCCTCAACACACAGGAGAAGAAAATGATGCAGCTTTGCTGGGGGCTCCTCAGAGTCTGGATGAGATTCTTCCAAAGGTGAGGAAGCAGACCGAAGAATATGGTGTTCCTGGTAAAAAATATGAAGTATGGCTTACAGAGTGGAACTCTGTAGACTTCAAACCAGGGCCTCAGACACTAGGAATAGTGAATGCACTGTTTGTAGCGGATTATCTGGGTTCTCTTGCCAAACACAATATCGAACAGGCATCATACTGGGATATTCACAATGATGTTACTGAGCAGGGCGGAGATTATGGATATCTGTCCAGAACCGGTGCACCAGATGGCGATAACGTACCTAGACCATCTTACTGGGCTTTCAAAATGGCCAGTGAAAGCTTGCGTGGTAAACTGATTTCTTCCAGCACCACTAATGAGAATGTCACTTCCTATTTGACTGAAAACAATGGAAAGCTTTCCTTGCTGATTGTTAATAAAATGCCCAAAACAAGAGCAAATACCACAATATCTATACCGAAATTTGCTGGTAAAGGTACATTGATGCAATTGCGGGCTGATAATATGAAACAGGGGTATACACAAGATGCTATTGAGGTAAAAAATGGAATGAATATTACTCTTCCCGCCTATTCAATTACAGTAATTACCTTGCAATAAATTGCCTTGAAATAATGGAAAAGTTCCCGGTGCTATCAACCGGGAACTTTTTTTTCTGTATTTATCTTTAACCAAAATAGACGCAACAGATTGACACCGACTGTCACGATTCCTGTGAGGCGAGTCCCTTCGCTTGTGGGTTAGCAGTTCTTGAACCTAAAATCCGCAGTTGAACGCGGCGCATATGCATAACCTATTGAGCGCTAAGCCATTCACGCGGTTTGACCTTATCACCGTGTCGATAAGGCCTGCACCGCGTTCAAGGCTTATCATCTCAATATCTTATGCATCTACATCCACCTCAACTGCGGAAATTAGGTTAAACATATCACCTGTGAGATATTTTTCTATCCACCGATTTTGAGGTGTTGTGTTTTTGATCTTCAAATAATTGTCAGGTTAAGATATAAAATGATGGTTTACAGTATTTTGGCGTAACCTATTTTACGTAGTTTATGAAAAAGTGTATCCATAACGGAGGGCTTTCATGAAGTTTGGGTATTTTGATGATTCCAGAAAGGAATATGTGATCACTACTGCCCAAACACCATACCCATGGTTTAACTATCTGGGAAACAGGAACTTTTTTTCTCTGATTTCAAATACTTCAGGAGGATATTGCTTTTTAAAGGATGTTTTTTCCAAAAGGATTCTTCAACATCGGTATGACAGTATCCCGTTAGATAGTGGTGGAAGGTATTTCTTTATCAGAGAAAACGATGATTTCTGGACTCCCGGATGGAAGCCACTCAAGCGAGGTTTAACCGAATATCAGTGCAGACATGGATTGGGATATACCATTATCAGGGGTGTAAGAAATGGCCTTGCGGCAGAAACTCTCTATTTCGTTCCTCTACATAATAATTGTGAAATACATAGATTAACATTAACAAATACTACAGAGAAAGCGAAAAAGATTACGCTCTTTTCCTATGTGGAATTTTTCCTGTGCAACAGGCATGAAGAAGTGGCTGGCTTTCTTCCCGGTCTGAATATTGCAGAAGTGGAAATCGATGGTTCTGTGATATATCATAAAACAGGTTATAGGGAATACACAAATCACTTAATATTCTATTCTGTTAATAGACAGATATCCGGTTTCGATACAGACAGGGACGTCTTTTTAGGCAGATATAATGGACTTGAAAATCCAGATGTTATTACTGATGGTAAATCAAGGAATTCCATTGTTGATTGCAATTTCCCGATTGCTTCACACAGTCTTAACATCTCCATAGGACCCAAAGAATCAACCGACCTGATATTTGTGCTGGGATATGTTGAAAATAATCCTGATGATAAGTGGGAATCAAAGGGCATTATTAACAAGAAAAATGCCAAGGCAATAATCAATAATTACTTCACTGTTGCTAATGTTGACAAAGCATTTGATGAGTTAAAGGCTTACTGGGACGACCTGCTTTCCGGATTCAGTTTAGTCAGTGTGGATGAGAAACTCAACCGATTGGTAAATATATGGAATCAATACCAGTGTGCCGTTAATTTCAACTTATCACAGGGAGCTTCCAGTTTAGATTCAGGAAAAGAAGATAGTGCCTACCATGATTTTTGCAGGGATGCGGCCGGGTTTGTTCATATTTTTACTGAACAGTCCAGAACCAGAATAATCGATCTGGCTTCCACTCAATCAGAAAACGGTGAAATATGTAAAAGATGTCCTTCGACTGCAAAAAAGATTTATGAAAGAAGAAGGGGAAAATCTGCGGATGAATCTTTATGGCTGATTTATTCAGTAGCTGCATATATAAAGGAAACAGGTGACTGGGCTATTCTGGATGAAAATGTTCCTTATGGAAAAAATCCGCTTACTGCAAAACCGCTTCTGGATCATCTGGACAGATCTTTTTATCGTGTGGTTAAAAATAGGGGTCCTCATGGTTTACCTGTGAACAGAGAGGGTCAGAAGGCAGAATCAGTTTTTACAGCTGGGCTATTTGTGAATGCAGGGAAAGAATATGTGAAAATTCTGCAGGGTAAGGGAAAAAAACAGGAAGCAGTTACTGCCCGCAAGCATATCGACCAGATGATTCAGGCAATAAAGACATATGGCTGGGATGGTGAGTGGTTTATTTATGGTTTTGATGATGCCGGAAAGAGAGTGGGAAGCAGCGAATGTGAAGAAGGTAAGATATTTATTGAGCCACAGGGACTCTGTGTTTTGGCTGGAATCGGCGAAGAGGATGGATTATGCCGGAATGCCATTGATTCTGTGAAAAAATATCTGGATACTGCTTATGGTCTGTTATCGACCGATCCACCAATTTCTGATTATTGCAATAGTCTTGAGGAGATTTCCTCGATGCCTTCAGGGTATGGACAAAATGGAGGTATCATGTGCTACAACAATACATGGATAATAATTGCAGAGACGCTTCTGGGACAAGGCGACAATGCTTTTGAACATTTAAAGAAAATCACATCGGTATATCTTGAAGAGGTAAGTGAAACTTATAAGAAAGAGCCTTATGTCTTTTCACAAATGATAACAGGGAAAGATTCAAAACATCCTGGTGAAGTAATGAATTCCTGGTCCAGTGGAACCGCTGCGTGGGTTTTTATTACTATATCCCAGTGGATCCTTGGTATCCGCCCTGATTATAACGGTTTGATTGTAGATCCCTGCATACCATCTGAATGGAACGGGTTTACCGTTACCAGAAAATTCAGAGGCAGTATCTGTAAAATAACCGTTAAAAATCCCACCCATGTATGCAAGGGTATCAAAGCCTTGATAATCGATGGGATTACTGTGCAGGAAAAAAGCATCCCTGTATTTTCCGATGGGAAAGTTCATGAGATTGAAGCCATAATGGGTTGAACTCCATTTTGAGAATTCAGTAATATGGAAACCGATATCAAAGTGCAGTCGAACTAAGGTTAACATTTAACAGATAAATGAAAGGATATATTCATGCAATACGGTTATTTTGATGACGCTGCAAGGGAATATGTCATCACTAATCCCAAAACACCTGTAAAATGGATCAATTATATCGGCACTCTGGGGTTTGGGGGATTTGTCGATCACACGGGAGGGGCTCTTATATGCAAAGGCGATCCCTCTCTGAACAGAATCGTCAAATATATTCAGCAGATGCCTAATTCCGACTTTAAAGGAGAGACCCTTTATATTCGATTTAAAGAAAATGGCAAGTATAAGGTTTTCTCTCCCTTTTATGTTCCTACATTGGACAAGTACGATAAGTATGAATGCCATGTGGGTATGGGTTATACCCGTATCGTATCTGAATTTTACGGTATCAGAACCGAATGTACCATTTTCGTTCCCATCGATGAGCAGGTGGAAATCAGAGATATAAGAGTTACTAATATTTCTGGTGAGGAAAAACAGATAGATGTTATTCCGGTTGTTGAGTATACTCATTTCGATGCAGTTAAACAATTCACAAATGCAGACTGGGTACCCCAGACCATGACTTCAAAATGTTATACCGATGATAGGGGAATGAGGGTACTTAGCCAGTATGCATTCATGTTAAGAGATATCCGTGTCAATTATTTCACCTCAAATTTCCCGGTTGCTTCCTTTGAAACCGACCGTAAGAGATTTTTGGGGGACAATGAATATGGAACATGGGCATCACCTGTTTCTCTTCAGAAGGATCAGCTTGATAATTACCAGGCATATCGTGGTGATAATATCGCTGCGCTGCTTCATAATCTGGGAACCCTTAAACCGGGAGAACAGAAAAGAATCGTGACCCAGCTTGGCCAGAAAGAGAGTGTGAAAGCTGCGATGCCGGAGATTGAGAGATTACGGGACAACAGTCAGGTTGATGCTGTGTTTGGTAAGCTTAAATCGTTCTGGGATAAATATCTTTCTTTCATGCAGGTCAATACTCCTGATGCCGGAATGAACAGCATGATCAATGTGCATAATGCCCGCCAGTGTTTTATCACCTTTAACTGGTCAAGATATCTTTCATACTATCAGTTAGGGTTGGGAACCCGTGGTCTTGGTTTCCGTGACAGTTCTCAGGATGTGATGGGTGTGGTGGACAGAATACCCCAGGAAGCCAAAAAACTAATCGTAAAACTGCTCTCTGTGCAGAACCAGAATGGATCTGCAATGCATCAGTTCAACCCCCTGAGCATGGAAGCCACCAATGGTGATGCACACGAAATACCGGATCGTCCACAATATTATGGCGATGATCATCTCTGGATTGTACTTGCAGTAACTGCATATATCAAGGAAACCGGTGACATGGCATTTCTTCAGGAAAAGGTGCCATTCTATCAGAAGGACAAGGACAGGAAACCTTTGGAAACCGCAACCGTTCTTGAACATATCCTGCGTGCAATGAAATTTACCAAGGAAAATGTCGGAAAACATGGTCTTCCTTTGCTGGGTTTTGCAGACTGGAATGATTGTGTAAATCTGCCAAGCGGTGCGGAATCTCTCTTTAATGCACACCTTTACGGAAAAGCCTTACAGGAGATGATTGAACTTTCAGAGGCTCTGGGTAGAAAAGAGTGGAAAGAACAATACACTGCAGATTATGAATCCATGAAGTCCAATGTGAATAAATCTGCCTGGGATGGAGAGTGGTATGTTCGGTACTTCGAGGCAGATGGGACTCCTCTTGGTTCCAATAGCAATTCTCATGGTAAAATTTACCTCAATGGTCAGTCCTGGGCAGTAATTAGTGGTTTTGCTACTGAGGAACGCGGCAGAAAGGCAATGGATTCTGCCAGAAAAATGTTGAACACCAAGAATGGTTTGAAATTGAGCACTCCAGGATTCAATGGTTACGATCCTACAAAAGGTGGAATTACCACTTACCCTCCGGGAGCAAAAGAAAATGGCGGAATCTTCCTTCATACCAATCCCTGGGTGATGATTGCTGAAACGCTTTTAGGCAATGGTGATCGGGCTTTTGAATATTATGACCAGATCAATCCGGCCAAGAAAAATTCCATTATCGATGAATATGAATGTGAACCTTACGTATATCCACAAAATATTCTGGGTGATGAGCATCCTCAGTTTGGATTGGCACGGAATAGCTGGCTTTCCGGTACCTCATCCTGGGCTTATCAGGCTGCTACAAAGTATATACTTGGTATAATGCCCAAATATAATGGATTTGTAGTTGATCCATGTATTCCCAAAAATTGGGATGGATTCTCGGTTCAAAGAAAATTCAGAGGTGTCGATTACAAGGTTACCGTGAAAAATCCCTCACATGTGTGCAAGGGTGTGAAAACGGTCAAAGTAAATGGAAAAGAGATTGAAGGGAATCTGATTCCATTATTTAAGGCTGGTGAATCTGTAAACGTTGAAGTACTGATGGGTTGACAGGTATTTTTGCCGGGCTATTTTCTGGCCCGGCATTCCCTTTAATCTTACCGGTTCTGCACATAAGATTCTGAGCACAACAATAATAGCTACTACCTTCGATTTAGGTGCTGCTGCAGCTTTATCGGTTTTTGTAGCCTCTGAATTTGACTTCAAGGTTTCACCGGTTATATAATTTAGGAAAGGGCTTTCCATGAAACAGCATGAAGATTGCAGGATTTTTTGCGGCCCTTGCCTCATCTCTCAAAAGGTTGATCCATGTCTGCTGAAGTTACATCAGTTTTCAGTTCAAAGACTGCAGCAAAAGAGTGTCCGGTGATTGGTTTTCTGACCGAAAGCCTGGGTAGTATATATCAGTCAAGCTGCTGGATAGGCGCTTCTGATGAAGCTGTTAAGAGGGGATATTCTTTGATTTGTTATGCAGGTGGATCACTGAATAAATCTTCTTGGGATCCTTACGAGCCACAACGCAATGCGATTTACAATTTCGTCGATACTAACCGGTTAAAAGGACTGGTTATAACCGGTTCAATCGGAAATTTTATTTCTCCGTCCGATTTTGAAAGCTTCTATAGCCGTTTCAGCTCTATTCCTATGGTGTGCCTTGGGCCAGGGATGCAATCTGTAACCAGTATTCTGGTAGACAATTATCATGGTATTCGCGAACTTATCAGTCATCTTATTGAGTCGCATGCCTGTCGCAGAATTGCCTTTGTAAGAGGACCCGAAGGGAACCAGGAAGCAGAGCAGAGGCTGGAAATTTTCCGGGAAGTTCTTTTGGAATATGGTATTACACCGGATAACAACCTTATTATTCCAGGGGATTTCAGCAGAGACTCGGGTGCCAGGGCGGTACATCATCTTATCGATAAATATGGATTGTCTTTTGATGCGCTGGTTGGGGCTAATGATGATATTGCACTGGGTGCATTAAAGGCTTTTCAGGAGCGCCATATAAGAGTCCCTGATGAAGTGCTGGTTGTGGGTTTTGATGATATTGAAGAAAGTGGCTTTTCTGCGCCACCACTGACTACAGTGCGTCAACCCTTTTACGAGATGGGTGCAAAAGCGATAGAGGTGTTACTTGACGCTATTGAAGGTGTGGAATTGCCTTCGATAATAACTGTTCCGGCAACCGTTACTACCCGTCAATCCTGTGGATGTTTCAGGCTGGACAGCACTACTGATATTCGTTTCGATATTCCATCCCATCAAATATCCGATCAGCAGCGGAAACTCTTTTATGAGGAGATTGCTTCTATTATGGAGCAATCCAGAATGAGTGTTACAGGTGTGATCAATCCAGAGTTGATACAACAGTTTTCGGACTCATTTTTTGATGAAATTACCGATGTAAATCCGGGCGGTTTTATTCCTGTGATCAATAAAGTAGCCTGGATGCTGGCTCTTGCTGGTGGCGATACTCCCGGGTTGCTTAAATCAATCAATGTCATGCGACAATTAGCAAATGCTTTTTACGGTGGAGAGATACCTGTAAAAATAGAAGAAATTTTTCAGAGTGCAACTCTCGCTATAGCAGATGCTGCTGCACGGGCACAGGCGCATCGCCGGTTAAATGCAGACCGTCAGGCATCTTTACTGCGAAATGCAGGGCAGGCAATCGCTTCAGCCTTCGATTTTGAAAAACTGCTTTCTGTTATCAGTTCTGAACTTGTCAAATTAACAATCAATGAATTCTGGATCTCATTATATACCGTTTTTGAGCCAGGGATAAAGTACCTTAAACTTCACTCAGGGATGAGTAATGGCAAAAAAATAAATCTCAATGAAATTACTGTAGATTTCAAGGCGCCGGCTCTTGTTCCTGACGGGGTGATATCAATGGATAAACCCCGATCCTTATTAATCGAACCGCTCTTTTTTAAAGAAGACCAGATTGGTATCATAGTGTTTAATGTTGAGTGGTGCAGGGATGGTCTGACTTATGAAATTTTACGTCAGCATATCAGCAGTTCACTCAAAGGGGCGCTTCTGATGAAAAAAGTTCAGGAGCAGGCTTTGGCTCTTGAGTTGGCTAATATTCAGCTTCAAAAACTCAGAGATGCTGAACATGCATATCTGGAAGCGGTAAAGCATGAGTTGGAACTGGGACGGGAGATTCAGGCAAGTTTTCTTCCCAGGGAAATTCCTCAGGTTAGCGGCTGGGAGATTTGTCCGGCGTTTCAGCCTGCCCGTGAAGTCAGCGGTGATTTTTACGATGTATTTACCCTGCCTGATGGCAAAGTGGTGTTGGTTCTTTCTGATGTCTCCGGAAAGGATGTCAGTGCAGCGCTTTTTATGGGTATGATCCGTACCCTGATAAGAGCGCTTTCAGAACAAGCGGTTTCTGATGGTTCAGATCCTCTGGATGCGGTGAAATTAACTAATAAATATCTGATAAATCACCATTACGGTAATAACGGACGTTATATGTATGCCACTCTCTTTATGGCAGTACTGGATCCGGTAAAGAGTACTTTCACCTATGTGAATGCAGGGCATAATCCTCCGGCAATCGTTCTGGCCGAAGGTGGGGTGAGAAAGTGGATCGAGACCACCGGGCCTGCGGTAGGGATTATTCCTGATGGACAGTTTAACTGTAATCAACTTGATATCGCTTCCGGTGAACTGCTTTTTATCTACACTGATGGAGTGACAGAAGCCAGGAGTCCTGATGGTGAGTTATTTACCAAGAAAAGGCTTTCTTTCATTCTGGATAATCCACCAGCTTCAGCATCGGCTACGGTTTCTCAGGTGGAATATGCAGTTAGGCAACATTGTGAGGGCAAGGCTCAGTCCGATGATATTACGATACTGGCTGTATACAGGTCAAACAATTGAATAGCTAAATTTGCTGTTACCCAAAATTTCTATCGGCATAATAAATCATGAACAATTTGGGCTTAAATTTCGGTATCAATCTGAGTTGCCTGAAGCTTAAACCTAAAATCCGCAGTTGAATAGCGCATATGCGTCCCGATGCAAGATCTGGATTGAGCGCTAAGCCATTCACGCGGTTTGACCTTATCACGTTGTCACTTCCGGTAGCACCGTTTTTATTTTACCGCTTTGTCACTTCGTTCTTTAAGCGTAAGGTATCCGGTGCGGTAGCACCGTTTTTATTTTACCGCTTTGTCACTTCGTTCTTTAAGCGTAGGGTATCCGGTGCAGTAGCACCGTCTTTATCTTATCGCTTTGTTGATAAGGCCTGCACCGCGTTCAAGGTTTATTATCTCTGCGGTTAAATCCAGGTTGCCGTGATAAAAAATGCCTAAACAGAGAAAATTAGTAATCGCTTTGTTCCAATATCTGATCTTCAGATCCAGCCCCAAAAATCAAATAACAAAATGTAAATCCTGAATAGCAAATCTAAGATTCTAAACGAAACAGAAGCAGGAAATTCGGAATTTGAAGTTCGAAACAGGAACGGGAAACTGCTTAGATTTATAAGAATTAATTATTCAATTGAATCAGTTTATCCAAATCAGGCACGATTTGAACGAATTGTGCTCCAATGAATACTAAATCAGCAAGTGAATCAGAATTAAAAATATTAAATATAGGAATGTAGATAATATGAAACCATCTATTTTGTTGTGCTTGCTGGCAGTTTTGGTATCTTCACTCTCAGCACAATTGGTCACAGACCCACTTCCTTACGCGCCAATCGCCAATCCTTTACCGGATACGATGGATCAGCTCTACAGAGATTCCATAAACCTGAAATTTTCCCCTATTCGTATAAATCAGGCCGGATACCGTCCGCAGGATAAGAAATATTTCTATTATATAGGAAGTGCTCAATCCAGTTTTACTGTTATTGATGAAAAGGGGAAAAGCGCAGGTAGCGGTTCTCTGCGCTCAACTGGAAAAACGACTTCCGGTCAGTTGAAAATCAAGGCATCTAACAATGCTACATTGGTTTCTGGTGGGGATACCCGTTATGAAATGCTGAGTGAGAAGTTTTCAGGAACTATTTATGAGGGTGAACTACCAGATGATCTTCCACCGGGGAAATATCGGATAGTGGTGAAAAGCGACACATCTCATTCTTTTGTTATTGACGAAAAAGTGTATAGCTGGGTTAGGGATGCGCTTCTCAAGTTTTATGGTGTAAACAGGTGCGGCGATTCTCAGTCCTGGTTTCATCCACCATGTCATCTTAAGGATGAGGTTACCGGTGGATGGCATGATTGTGGTGATCATTTAAAAGAGGGCGCAACGATGAGCTATACTGCTGCAGTACTGGGGTTGGCTGCTGCAGCATTTTCTGACCGTGATGCCGATGTTTACAGCGCTAATCAGGGTATTACACAGATTACCGATGGAATTCCGGATCTTCTTTACGAAGCAAAACATGGAGCCGATTTCGTTCTGCAGTCTTTTGATAAGGCTGAGGGGAATGTCGGAAAAATGATTACTTCGATGGGTGATTTTGGAAAAGATCATAACTGGTGGGGACGTCCTGAATATCATGACAGGATGTCCACCGAAAGGGGAGGTCCTCCCAGAGAGGCTCGAAGCGAGCCTACAACCGATTATTTGGGAAAATATTGCGCAAATTTGGCTTTCGTTTCAAAATTAATGCGTCCCTACGATGAAAAATATGCAGATCGGTGCCTGGAGGCTGCAATTAAGATTTATGAATTTACAGCGCCTAGAGTGGACAGAACAAATACTCCTGCATACAATGGTGAAACTAATGTCAGTGATGATGCTGCTTTTGGATGTCTTGCTCTTCTATGGGCTACTGGAGACCGCAAATATCTTGAAGAGCTTTGTTATGATAAAACAATTGGTGAAAAGGCTATGCCTGAAGCACAATATCCGAAGCTTTTTAATGGCGGTTGGTTCACCAATTATGACCCGGTATTCTCTCATTCCTCCGCAAATACCGACTGGGCATCCGATCAGTCACATGTGTTGTGGGGATTCTTCAAACTGATTCTCAGTGATGATACTCTATGTGAGCAGCTTAACATTTCAGAAGATGAGCGGCTTAAGCTGATCGAAAAAACAGTTTATAATCTTGCTGCAAATCTTGGTTCTATTGGATTGGGCGATCAGATAATTCAGCTTCCAAATAATGGTATCTGGGTTCCATCAGATATTAAATACGAACTTCCATGGTTTACCATGCACACCCAGATGGAGTGGGTCTGGAACCGTTACCAGGCCGGTAATATTACCGAAATGTTCTATTACTATGATATCGCTTCAAAAATTCAGGGAATCGAACTGCCAAATACTCCGGCTTCTGCAAACTGGAAGGCAGAAGAGGTAAAGACCATTTTAATTCGTATGATGGATTATATGCTTGGTGTAAATCCCTGGGATATCAGTATGATTTACGGAGTTGGAGATAAAAACTTCAATCATCCCCATCATAGAGCTGCAAATCCTGAAGGGAAAAATGTACCTGGTGCTTTTTATCAGTACATTCCACCGGTAGGTGCATTGCAGGGTGGCTACAAACCTACAGCGGCCGGGCCAAATTTATATGATGAGTTTTGGGGTGACTATTTTCACTCGGAAACTGGTATCGATGGCACCACAAATATTCTGATGCCGGTAGTCGGATTGGCAAAACAGGATACGGTAGGCCCACCCGATGGATCGGTCAGGATAGTGTATGTTGGTTGTGATAGAGCTATTATCGATATAAGGCAGTCCAAATACGGTGATGCTCAAGTAAAGTATGGTAATGGTGAATCTACCGACAAGACTGTTTCTTCGGATTCTTCAGGGGTTATGCATCGCATTACCCTGAATGGGCTGAATGAAGGAACAATGTATAGCTTCTATGTAATAGTAAAAGACAGGTTTGGGAGGCAAACGACTCTAAAAAATATCAATGAGGAGCGTCAGAAGGTAAATTTTACATTTACTACAGCCCAGAACTGTCCGACTAACGCAGATATCCAGAATGTTAAGGTCTGCAGAGTGACACATGACAGTGCAGAGATTTTCTGGTATACTCCTAACGGAGAGTTTGACAGCAAGGTGATTTTTGGTGAACAGATTCCCCCTGTTAATGTGCAGGATGGCGATGTGTCGGGACATCCAGCCAAGTTTCACTATGTAAAAATCGGCGGATTGAAGGAGAAGACGAAGTACTACTTTTATGTGGAATCTGGTGAGTCAAGAGATGACAATAACGGTCAGTATTACACATTTACCACAACGGTTGAACATGTAAAATTTGATGTGCGTGCTGTGAGATATGTCTGGGAAGGTATGCCTACTCTTGGTCTTAATATTATGAATCAGGATGTTAAGAGCTATGATTCACTGGAATTAAGAATATATGTGCGTGGTCCGGAAACTTATACCCTTAAAGCAGGGACCTTTAGCAGAACAACTGATACTGTGGTGAAATTTGAGGATCATGTAATGTTCAGAGTTGATATCGGTATAAAATACCGAAGTGATGGTTACCAGGATAAGCATTTTAAGACCGATCTGGACAAATATGTGCAGGCCGCCAGACCAGTGCGTATTGATGATACATACGATCCTGAGACTAAAACATGGGGGTATTATATACCTTTGCCAATGGGTCCGGCTGTAATGGAATCGGGGGCACGATTCCGGATCGATGTTTCGATTCTGGCCAGAAGCCCGTTTTACCCTTATAAGGATGCGTGGACCAGTCCTTCTCTCAAAGATATAACCGATGCAGACTGGAGTTTCGGACCTCATAGTACCGCCGATGGAGATCCTTATGATTATGATGGTGTTCCGGTTATGACAAAAGAGGCTGTTGATTCCGATAATTTTAAAACTCCTATAAATTATTACATTACTGTTTATCGTAAAGGTGAGTATGTATGGGGATACTCTCCCTCAGAAAAAGAGTTGCAAACCAAGAAAACTCATTTCGAGCTTACCACTCAGATTACATCACCGATAAATAATCCCACTGCCGATTATTATCTGTACGAAGGAACTGCAAAGACGATATCGGTAAAAGGGTATGCGAAAGTTACTCCAGTTGATGGAATGATAAATGATATCTGGGTCAACGGAGTTCGCCTTTCGGATCCCTCATCTTATGTAAAATGGAACGAGACAAATAATAATTACGATTTCAACATTCCTGTTCCGGTTCGAAACGGACGGAATCAGGCAGATGTTACCCTGTTTGCCGGACCATCGGCAGATTGTGAAGAGTGTTTTGGTTGTGCTGTTTCAAATCACAGCTTCTATATTGAAGCGCCCTTTATTCAGCAGTACCCATCGCAGTTGAGTCTTAAAAACGAAAAGATGCAACCATTGGGTGATACAGTTAAGATTGACACTTCGGTTTTCCATATTGTCGTTACCGACCGTAATGGGAACAAAAATGCCAAAGGGAAAGATACCCTTTATGCCAGCGTTACTAATCCCGGGTTAGGTGACTCCATCAGAGTAGTGCTTGTGGAAACTGGTGACTCCACCAATGTATTTCAGACGCTAAACACGATTTCTGTAGTCAGCCTGCCTGCTTCACAGAGCGGAAAGAATCAGATCTCCATGGCCGGTGGAGACATTGTCTGGATTAAGTATGTCGACCCTACCGATTCCACAGACAGTTCAGAAGCTTATATAATAAGTAAAGCCGATTTTCCGGTAGCCAAGAGAGGATGGATAAAAGATACCGATGGTAACGGTTCGATAGATCAGATGGTCGTGGAATATTCAATTAAAGTGAAAGATCTTCCGGACTCATTGTGCCTGGGATTTCCACTTGCATCCAATATCCGATCCATAAAGCCCTCAAAGGACGAATTTAAGTTGTCTGATTCTACCCATCTGATCATAAATTTTAAACCGGAGCTTTCAGCCGGAATAACTGGTTTCAGATCTGCAGCTCAGAAACAGGGTAAATCTTATTTAACTCATCAGAATTCTGTTAAAGTCTCCACTTTCTTAGTTGCCGATAGTGCAGGACCTGTGCTTACACGCAATGCAGTACTTTTTGAAAGAGTGGATACGAAGAGTGATGGAGAACAAATCGATACACTGGTGATATGGTTATCTGAATCTGTTCCTATGCAGGCCATAGAAGGGGACAATCTTCTTTTGCGAAAAAAAGGGGAAGACTATCCACTGTCAATAGTAAGGGTTTTCAGGGCAGTTCCGGATTCTTTCAATTTTACTGTGATAGTCAAGGGAAATGAAACTATTGCAGACGGGGATTCAATCTGGTTAAACCCGGAAGGTGATTTGACCGATTTTGCTGCTAATCATCCTCATCCTAAAAATCCCAGAGTGCCTGTGATCGTAAAGGCGGCTCTGCCACAAATCCATTATTCCTGTTATAAAGATACAGACCGGGACGGAGTGGTTGATCTGATAATAGTGGAATTTCTGAAAGAGATACGCAAAGAGGATCTCAGTTTCAAATTCACCTGGAGAGAAAATTCGGAAAGAAATGCCGGTTCTGATCTGTTGTCATATACCGATGAATCGAAAAAGAAGATATCGATTGACATTTCCGATATGGTAAAAGACATTGCCACATCAGGAGTGATGCGCTTGACCGCAAAACATGCAGATTTTCCTGATGATAAAATAAACATTGAAGTTAAGGATAGTGCTGCACCGGTTATTATTTCAGCGGAATTTGTTTCTGCAGATGATACCACCGGCAGTAAACCGGACACATTAACAGTAAATTTTTCTGAAGATGTCGCTGATATTGATGCTGACAAGCCATTCAAACTATACAATATTGAAACCGGAAAGCAGTATACATTTACTATCATTACTCCGGGCAGTAATATGGGTAGTACTCACAGGTTCAGGGTAAAAGCGATAAATGATGTCGAAATCCCCGGAGATAACGATTCTATCTGGATAAGTGGCGATGCAGGTGTTTCTGATGAATATGGAAACACTGTTACCACATCCGATAACCGCCACGCTCTAATGAAGGTTAAACAGGCTGACTTTACCATCATTGTGGACAAGGGACCCAATCCTCTGGTTATAAATGAGTCGGTTTTCAAGGATGACGGACATGTACCTTTTAATGGGAAAGCGGGAATAGTAATAAGGGTGAAAGCGGTGGCAAAAGTGGTTACCAGGGTAAAAATGCATGGTACCATTGAGATATACGACGCATTAGGGAACAAGGTCTTTAAAGGAGACTCAGAAGAGTCACGCAATAAAAATTCCTCCAATATCTATTTTCTGTGGAACGGAACAAACAGTAATGGAAAGTATGTGGCTGATGGTACTTATCACGCAATATTGAGGGTATATAGAGAAGATGGTCAAAGAATAGTTTCCAAATTTAATATAGGTGTGAAACGGTAGAGTTCCCATATCCCCTTAAAAAGCAGGTCCTTGTTTCATATCAAAATGGATAAGGCCTGTTTTTGTTTTGGATTGATCTACAGAAGGTTTTCAGTTAAATTTTACCTCTGTTTATCCGAATTATAATTAACAAAATTACCAATGGCTGCACTTGGTTCAATAAGTAAAACATCTATTTTCTGAACGATTTACCCGCAAGGTGTATTCATATTGATCTGTAAAATATCAGCTATTGTTTAAACTTGCATAGATAATCGCAAAAATTCATTTTCAAGGGTGTTTTTTTTAACCTAAAATCCGCAGTTGAACGCGGCGCATATGCATCCACCTCAACTGCGGAATTTGGGTTTAACATAAATAAGATTGTTGCAGATAACAGATAAATATTTTGTAGAAAATTTGTTCTGTTCTTTAATAACAGATCTAAAGAAATTAAGAGAGTGGAATGAATATAGAGTTATTCATCTTAAGATTTCCGGCGATTCTTCTGGCTTTGACTATCCATGAATTTGCGCATGGATGGATGGCGATGAAGCTTGGGGATCCCA
>CAYPMS010000025.1:0-1725 GCA_964411655.1 uncultured Fibrobacter sp. | reverse complement strand
TTGACTATCCATGAATTTGCGCATGGATGGATGGCGATGAAGCTTGGGGATCCCACAGCTAAAGATGCAGGGCGGCTGACACTTAATCCTTTTGCGCACTTGGATGTAATTGGAACACTTATGCTCATTGGTGGGCCCTTTGGATGGGCTAAGCCAGTTCCGGTCAATGGATATTATTTTAAGAAACCTAAAAGAGACATCTTTTTGGTTAGTGCTGCAGGGCCATTGTCTAATGTTTTACTGGCTATCGTTCTTGGTTCGATCCACAGGTTACTCATGGCTTTTTTACCAGCATTTATAAATACTGTTCCTTACCTCCAGCAATTTCTATTTTTAACCATATTGCTCAATTTAGGTATCTCATTTTTCAACCTTTTACCGATACCACCGCTGGATGGATCCAAAATTCTTCTTAGTATGCTTCCTGACAAATGGATACCGGGATATCTGGAAAAAACCAAACACATACCTTTGATTTTTATGGCTTTGTTAATATTTGACTGGATAATGAAAGAGCCATTTTTTTCAAAATACATTTTTATGTTTTTTGATCCGTACCAGTCATTTTGGATGCACCTAATATATGGAAAGCTCTTCTGATGAATCAGCTAACAATTGTACCTGAAAAAATTAAAAAGATAGTAAAAAAGTTTAGTGATACATCGATTGTTGTTGTTGGTGATATCATGCTTGATGAGTATCTGTGGGGGGATGTACGAAGAATTTCTCCCGAAGCACCGGTACCGGTAGTACATGTGGAATCGGTGAGCAGACGGTTGGGTGGTGCGGCAAATGTCGTGCAAAATCTTAAAAAACTGGGTGTAAAGCCACTTCTGGTATCGGTATGTGGAAATGATGAAAACGGGAAAAACCTTATCTCTCTTTTGGAAGAGCAGCGGTGCTGTTCCCAGGGTGTTTTTGTCTCCGCTAATCGGCCTACAACCATCAAAACCAGAATCGTTGCCAGAAACCAGCAGGTAGTCCGTGCAGATCGAGAGTTAGTCGAAGATCTGAATGAGCAGGAGAGAGAATATGTCTGGAATCGATTCGAGGAGTTTTTTAACAGTTCTCAAGGAGTAATTATCTCTGATTATGGAAAAGGAGTAATTTCTCAGCCTCTGATTAAACATATTTTAGAAAAATGCATAATAAACCAGAAGTTTGTAGCTATAGATCCCAAAGATCGCCATTTTGATGCATATAAGAAAGTCAGTATCATAACTCCCAACCTTAGAGAGGCCCACGTAATGGCGGGGCTTACATATCGAAACTGCTCCGATGAAGAAATAGAGCAGCTTGGATGGAAGTTAGTGGACAATCTTGAGCTTCCCTATCTGCTTATTACTTTGAGTGAAAGAGGGATGGCTCTATTCGAAAGACAGAACCGTCTCTTTACTCACTTGCCAACAGTTGCCCGAAAGGTTTTTGATGTAACAGGAGCTGGTGATACGGTCATAAGTGTATTTACGGCTGCTTTTACTTGTGGAGCTACTCCTTTGGAAGCAGCATTCCTGGCTAACCACGCGGCAGGTCTTACCGTTGCAGAACTGGGTACTGCATCGGTCGATCCACAGGCAATTCTTGCTGATTGTGGAATACTATAGAAACGTTTTGGGAATTTAATCTGCAGGTTCTTGCAGTTTTATCAGCCCATAATTATTTTTTTAAATATCGGGCCCATAACTCAGTCGGTTAGAGTAGCGGACTCATAATCCGTTAGTCCAA
>CAYPMS010000024.1:14855-44696 GCA_964411655.1 uncultured Fibrobacter sp. | reverse complement strand
TGGCTTTCCTGTAATGACAAAACAGGAAATTGATCTTGACCTGAAGCACATATCTAAAATTAATTCTACAGATCTTGATAACATAACAGCTGAATATCAGCCGATTAAATTTATATCCCGTTTATTCGGGTCTTCTGTTGCTCAATATGAGGGGCCAAAAGATGAAGACCAGGGTCAATTGTCGCTTTTTAATTAATATTTTTACAATATACAAGGTGATATTTACATCACAGGGGAAACTACAATCACAGTTCCACCTGTTTGGATTTGGAGCTGGCTTGCATGCTAACCTCAATAAAGAATTTCAGGACTTTGCATTATCATTCGCACTGTGTTTTGGGAAATTAAAATAAACCTTAATGCAACATAATATCTTGGAGTAAAGAATCGCCATACGTTTTCCCCCTCATCGGAAATATCCTGTACCCGGTTTTTTTGACCAATGGTATAATAATCCGTAAAACCCTTTTTTGCTGACAGACGCCGATGTCGTTTGAATACTCAATTCATCCATTAAGAGTAGAGTCAAACCCGGATAATCGTTTATATTTTTACCGTTTACTTTCCCTGGCCAGAGAATTTAATTTAACCTAAAATCCGCAGTTGAACGCACCGCGTTCAAGGCTTATCATCTCAATATCTTATGCATCTGCATCCACCTCAACTGCGGAATTTAGGTTTAAAGCAAAAAAGTGAGTCTGGAGAAAAAATGAAAAGTTTTGAAGAATTATTTGAAGAATTAAAGAAAAAGGTTGAACTAAAAGATCCTCAGTCCGGTACTGTAAAAGAGCTTGCAAAAGGTAAGCATTTTATCGGAAAAAAGATCATTGAAGAAGCAGGTGAGGTCTGGATGGCTGCTGAATATGAAGGAAAAGAGAAGACCGCAGAAGAGATCTCGCAGCTTTTATACCATATACAGGTAATGATGATCTGCTGTAATCTTACTCTGGATGATATTTATAAGTACCTATAAAACAGATAAGGATTTTTCAATGTTAAAAATAGCTATTCCCAATAAGGGTTCTCTTAGTGAAGATGCGGTTCGCCTGGTCAGTGAATCTGGCTATTCCTGTAAAAGATATTCCAGTGAACTGGCCATTATCGATTCTGCAAATCAGATAGAGTTCTACTTTTTGCGCCCCAGAGACATTGCAGTGTACGTTGGCAGCGGATTTCTTGATCTGGGAATAACAGGACGGGATCTTACCTTTGACAGCGGAACAACTGTCCACGAAATCATGCCATTGAATTTCGGCCATTCCTCTTTTTATTATGCAGTTCCTGCCGGATGTGGTTTTACTGCTGATAAGCTTGATGGAAAGCGGATTGCCACTTCCTATCCACGCATAGTTCAGAACGACCTTAATAAAAGAGGGCTGAATGCTTCCATAATAAAACTGGATGGAGCAGTGGAGATCTCCATCAGGCTTGGCGTTGCAGATGTTATTGCGGATGTGGTGCAGTCCGGGCGTACCTTGACCGAAGCAGGCCTGGTAAAAATTGGTGAGCCGCTAATGAAATCCGAAGCCATATTAATCTCCCGTTCTGCAGAAACGATAACTTTACCTGATGCCGCTCTCTTTGTTAAACGGCTTAAGGGAATAATCGTAGCCCGGGAATTTGTTATGGTGGAATATGATATTCCAAAAAAAGAGCTTAACCGTGCCTGCGATATCACTCCAGGAATCGAATCGCCCACTATTGCTCCACTCAGTAATGAGAACTGGGTAGCAGTCAAAGCCATGATAAAAAGGAAAGAGATGAATCAGGTCATGGACCAACTCTCCGATATAGGAGCAAAGGGGATAATCATTACAGAAATAAAGACTTGCAGGGTGTAATCTAAGGTTTCAATTGGCTTTACCCCAGAGATAATGAATCAACCAATCCACAAATTACCTCAGAGGATAATATGGGAAGCCCAAAAAAGGCTTCGATCCAACATGAATCGAAGCCTTAAAAAATATTGCGGTGCCCCGGAGTTTTAAAAGTTTACAGTTAAACCTAAAATCCGCAGTTGAATGCAGCGCATATGCGTCCCGATGCAGGATCGGAATTGAGCGCTAAGCCATTCACGCGGTTTGACTTTATCACGTTGTCACATACGTTCCTTAAGCGTAAGGTATCCGGTGCAGTAGCACCGTTTTTATTATATGCTTTGTCGATAAGGCCTGCACCGCGTTCAAGGCTTATCATCTCAATATTTTACACATCTGCATCCACCTCAACTGCTGAATTTAGGTTAAAAAAGTATCTCTGGGGATTAACCCGAACTTTCCTGTCTATTCAGGGTGTAATTCCTGATATATGGGTTTGCCCTGTTCATGACAAAGATTAATATTCAACCGGGAATTTTTGGATAGAACCCAGTAAATAACGTCTTAACAGAGCGTAATCGTTGGAATTTATATCTCCGTCTCCATCAACATCTGCAGCCTGGGCAGCATATTTGTAGGTAAAATCAGTCGAACCTAGAATGTATTGTCTTAGCAGGGCGAAATCGATAGAATTGACCATTCCATCGCCATTTACATCACCATAGATAAAAGGTTTCGAATCTTCATAAATGAAAAGAGCACTTCCAATTAGCCGTTCTGCACTTCTTGATTTATTACAAATTGTACTGAACCCGGTGACTAATTCGGCACTGCCGCCACCATCAAGGGATACCGCATTTTTTGCGCCAAGTTCATTCATTATCACTGCAGCTTCTGCAGCAGTAATGCCTGAAGAACCGGTTTCTCCATTAACGACAGCAAAGATGAATGATCCATCCGCCTTTTGTCCCATCATCGAATAAGCGGAGAGTGTGGTTGGACGTACTCCTGTTTCAGGTGAATAATCAATTCTGTAATTATTATTGACAATCAGACTGAATGATGTGCCAAAAACCCATTGTACTCTTGATTTAAGTTGAGTTAATTCGTCGGATGTTATTCGTTTTATTTCTGTTGAGCCATCCTTGTAATAGATAAAGGAGATCCAGCTTTTGTATCCAACATAATCGGTATATTTTATTACACCATCAATCAACAGATGACCGGAATGTTCGGCAACTCCATTTTTGACAGTACCATCGGACTGCAGAATGCCGTTTTTATTCATATTGAAAAAACCGCAATTAATTTTAGCCCTTATTTTGCTGTTATCTACTCCTTTCAGCTTCATTTCACACAATCTTTCCTTGTATCCTTCTATTCCCAAGCCGGGTTTTATTTTCTCATTTGCGCTGGATTCATAGATATAAACGATTTTATTATTGAACATCACTGCACGTTTGTATCCTTTTGAAGCACGTAAAAGATACTTCCATGTATTTCTTCCGACGATTCCATCAGCTTCAATATGTTGGCTATTCTGGAATTTCTTTACATAATAAACTGTAGTTTCATCAAATTGGCTGTTTGCAGTTACCTGCGGGTAGATTTTTTTAAGCAACTCTTTCATGATGGTTACATTAGTACCGCTGGAACCGCTTTTCAAGGTTGGGTAGTTTGGAGCTGGAGGTGTAAATGAATATACCTGAGCTTCTTTTACTAAATTCTCTGAATCAAACGACTGATCCTCAGTTTCTGCAGTGAAAGGATTATTGCAATTAGATAACAGTAAACCGCAGATAATCACCGTTGATGCAATTTTGAATTTTTTCAAATTCATTAATACTCCTTTTCTTGGTTTTAACAAACGAATATGGACGGCTATCATATCAGGATTTTTTCCTGAGTTTTAACAGTTAAAACTTCAGTATCGCAATTGAATATAGACCCGATAAAATGCTTGTGACAAGGGCTTGCCGATAAAAAGCGTTTCAAAAAATGAAACGCTTACATCTGTTAAATTATGGCTGATAATCAGTGCGGTTAACAGATCAAACTCAGTCAGAATTGACAGATTTGGTGAGAGGAAAAAGTTGAAGGGTACACTGGTAGACCCGGTCTGCTCCGGTATCTTTTTCAGATATTATTAAAAGTTTTTTCCGTAACTTCGCGATCTCTTCACGGGCCAGCTCAAATCCTGATGGTGACAATGTCATGTACACTTCAGAGATATCCCTGAATTCTTTATTGAAGTTATCTATTGCATCATGTCCAAGTCTGGCTTTGGCTTTCATGTAGTGTTTCCATAGTTCCGTTTTTACTGCGGGATCTTTTTTTACTATCTGGTTACATGGGCGAAAATACCCCGATAAATCACGCTTTACCATTCCGATTTTTACAAGCACCTCCAGTGCTTCCTGTGCCTCTTTGACATCCAGTTCAGGAATAATCATTTTTGCAAGTTCTGAGTAGTTGTCCTTGAAGTGATAGATAAACAGCAATTCTCTGATTGCGGATATATACCATTTGCTAAGGTAATCCAGGTGCTCCTTCTGGATAAGGGTAGGCTCTATCCCTTTGAGTGACTGTAATCTGTCATATGCCAAAGATTTCTCCTCATAGCTGCCTGCCTGATTATAGGCAACCAGTAATTCAAAATATTCAGCCTCTGTCGATGTGAGTTTTAATAATTTCTGAAGTTTTACCAGATAAACGCTTGTAAGATTAATTCTACCCCGAATTATGTTGGGAAACCAACCCGCAGAAGATGCTCCTGCATGTTGGGCAATAAACCTATGGGAAAATTTAGGATTATTCTGTTTGAGATACCGGTACATTTCATCCAGAAATAATCTGTAATCAGTATATTTAAAAATATCAGGCCTGTTTATTGAGGTCATATCAAATTTTACTCCTGAATCTGCCTTGTTTCCATTATCAAAGAGAGCTGATTTGAAATAATTGATCACCTGAAGATTTTTGTGTCCCCGGAATACGGAAGGAGGAACCCATTCTCTGTTCACCTTCCATGGTAGTCTGCTGGTTGAGGAGAGACTCGTTTTCCGCAGTAGCTATGGAGGACAAAACTTCAAGGATGCAAACCTAAAGGTTTTTATGCAATTCACAAAAAACATTAATTCGAAGCAGATTAAAATAGATCATCAGAAAAAGAATAAAAAGCAATACCTGAGGAAGAATCAGGTATCGGACATATGGCCTGTAAGTAATAAAAAACTATTGGATTGAATCATAAATAATGTCTGACCTGGTGAGTCTGAGATAAAAGATTTAATTACATGAAGAACCTGATAATAATTTATATTACAGCCTCTCAAATAAAATCCTGGTTTATACCTTATCTTTTCAATTCTATCTGCACAGAAATTGTCCAAAACAAAAGTAGCGAGTATTTGCCCAGGGAACAAGATGACAATACGTTATTACCACTTAATCCAGCTCTCTTTTAAGTTCAAAACAATTTGGTTGAATTGAGACAATACAAGGCTTTGGAGAAGGCAAAAGCTCAGATTTAGGGTTGATTTTTTTGGACAGTTGAGAACCATAACCGGACATGACGATAATAAATGAAAAAGCTGCAATTATTTTTGCAATATTTCCTGAATTATAGCAGTATCCTGTGCATTACAGGTCTTTTTCTATCTTTTCTTAACTGCTCCATGTCTCAAATTGGTGGGGGGGAGACAGAAAATGAAGCCAAAGTGATAGTGTATATGCCCGATGGCATAAACAGGGCTGTAGGAGCCAGGGTAACAATCCGATCAGCAGATGATGATGCTGTTTTTTATGAAACCGTGACTGACGATGCTGGTGAATTTGAGGTACCCAAAACCCAGAACAGCCAGAAGTTCAGAGTATTCTTTCAAAAATCCGATTCTGGTAGCGACACTCTGGTTGCTTTCCAAAACTCTGTTTTTATTGATGGATACAGACACAGTATTGTTGATGACACATTACAAGGTTCCTGTATTATCAAGGGGGTGGTGGTGTTTCCGGAAATTCATAATAACCGGATAAACCGCAGTAAAGTGAAAATACATCTGCTTGGAACAAATAAGTACACCATGGCAGATACTGCAGGAATGTTCAGTTTCTATGGAGTGCCAAACAATTCATATTATGACCTGTTAGTAAGTCCTCAGGAAATTCCCGGCTATTTTGATCAGTACATTAATGGAATTGTATTTCCCTATAATTTACAGGTATTGGTTCTGGATACCATTAAACTGCAGCTTAAAGCCATACCACCTGTTGAAATCGAATCGTTGATATATGATTCGTTATCAGGGAGAGTAAAAATTACCTGGAGACGATCACCGATTGAAAATGTTTCATATTACCACATTTCCCGTTTACCAGTGGGTGTCATTAGTGGTGAGCAAAGATCCATTGCCGCTGGCTCCATAACAGATGATACCAGTTTTGTGGATGTTTTGTTTTCAGAAAGCGAGAACTCCTACCAGCACTCCTTGTATGATACATCCGTGCACAGGTACCGATATCTGGTTGAAGTGGAAGACAATTCCGGAAATTTCAGTGTTAAATACTACTCTCCTAAAGATACCGTTACCGTACGCTCTCCGTTGCGTTTTTGCACAACTATCAGTAGTATCCTTTTCGATTCTACAACCTGGAGCCCGATTCTGTCTGCAACCAGGGGAAAAACTGCTGCTGTTATTTGTACTTTGACTAACAGGAGATGCCCGGTTATTTCATGGTGTTATAAAGACGGAAATGATTCTTTGCTTAGAACAGTTCATTTATCCAGACCATCAGATGTTATCATTGATACACTCTTTTTCAAAGATACAGTATCAGGTATTAAATCGGTGCGCATCGAAATACTGGACAGCGCTGGCCAGAAGCGTCCCTTTGACACTCATTCGGTACAGATAGAGGTCACTGATGTAAATATTTCATTGTCAAATTTGACTACCACACCTTCGGTTCTTTATGCGGGTAATTCATTCAGTATCGAAGCTGAGGTCTTTTCTGAAGCGACTGGCATTGTAAGAGAGAATCGTTTTGAAATAAGTTACTGCCTTGATTCGCTTTATCTGGGCAGCAAATCAATGAAAATTCAGCCAGGAAATAGAATCCTTTGCCAGTTTAGTGTTGATGATTCTAATTCTTTACGGTTAGTTGTTGCAGGAAATCACACTGTTGCTGCTTCAGTTAAACTTACTGATTCCCTATTGGAGCTGAATACTGCTGATAACATGTTAATCAAAAATGTTTTAGCCACAGATATTGATTTGCAGCTCACAAACATCTCCCATGATCCTTTGCATATATTTGATGGCAACAGAGTTGTTTTTTCAGCCACCATATTCAATAATGGAACTACAGATTACATTCCACTCGAATATGCAAAAGTAATTTTCAATGTCGATGATGCATATTCTTCATGGTATATCCTCAGCCCAACCGATACTATCAAGGCCAAAAAAAGCATTGTTGTAAAAGGGGTCAATAATGCTAACAACCTCATGTGGACCGCGTTTCCCGGTAAACATAACCTGACTGTAATGCTGGATTCAGCCAATGTCATATCAGAATTGGATAAAGGAAATAACCGTATCAGAACAATTTTCAGTGTTGATACATTCAATATTTATGTTGAAGACTTCCGTGCCGAAATCAGTGATTCTCTGGTAGACCTGTCATACTCTGCAGTTATCAGAAGAAATGGCTCTTTTAACACCGGGCATCCAAATAGTTCAGTAGAGAACCTGCCGGTCACTTTTCTCATTGGTGACACAGTGGATACAGCTGTATACATTTCTTTTAAAGAAATAATGGAAAAAGATTCTGTACATGTTAAGGTCACTCATCCTATCAATCTGTGTCTCTGTGAAAGAACCGATTTATTATGTAAAATAAAAATCAATTCTCAAAAAGAGATATTGGAAAAAGAATATTCTGATAATGAATTATCATATCTGATAAAAAAGGAAGAGGTTGATCTCAACGGTGAAATGGATGAATGGGATGGAGACTCAATCTATGGTTGGAGGCCGGTTGAAGAAAACAGTGTCATCTATCGGTGGGATGAGCCGGGAGAACGAATCAGCACATCACGGACAGTATCCATTAATAATCAGATTAAAACATATGGGCGATGGATTTTCCGGGTTAATGTAAAAAGGGGTAAATATTACATAATAAGCTACCTGGCGAAAGGTTACGATATAGAGCATGACAGTAAGGAGTGGCCTGCTGTTTCAGTTGGCTTTTACAATACCGGGTTTCTTGTTCCTCTTGAACAAACCGGTACATTTAAATGGACATCAAAGTGTGGCATTTTACGTGTCCCCGAGCTGACAGATCATACAAACAGACACTATATTGCGTTAAATCTGGGCTTTTTAGCCCTTGGTGAAAATCATGGTGCAAAAGGCATTGTGCATTTTGATAATGTGAAAATGGAAAGTTATTGATTCCGTTTACGCAGGATAAATCGGACTTTCAATACTTCCATTGTTATAAAATTTTCTTTCCTACACTCAATCTTCATATCAGCTTTCAAATAAGTTACTTAAAACTCTCCGAAATGAATTTTGGTTGCCTGTAGTGACGCGTGAGTCACAAAAGTGTTGCCTTGTGTTCTTTTTATGATTATTTTAATGCGTACTTACACCAGAAAACCAATTAAAGAGGAAATGTTATGAAAAACAGCATCCCCGTTTTTTTGCTGATCATACCGCTTACACTCTGCGCTGAGAAGTTGTCCAAGAAAGAGATACTACAATACGCCTTCAGCCATGCAGAGGAGCTGAGTCTTATAAAAAATGAGTTGGCTTCAGTTCAAAGTATGGAAAAGGAATATCGGGGCAAAGGCTTTCCCACCATTGAAGCTTCGGTTAATTACCAACTTGCTCCCAAGCAGTTTATTCCCTACTCTTTTGATATAGGCGGGGGAAGTGGTAGTGGGGTTTCGGGTCTTCTTGACCAGTCTCAGCCCGGTTTTATGAATGATGCCACTATTGCAGGAGCGTTTGATAAAATAATCTCTTCGCTTTCGGATTTTGATTTTACCCCTGGGAAAAATACTGTTGCTCTGGGGCTTACTCTTACTCAGCCAATTTTTGCGCAGGGGAAGATCAGCAAAGGGCTTAAAATTGCCCAGGTTTATTATGGATTATTAGATCTGAAGTACAAAAACGCTAAAATTACCCTCGCAAAAGAGATTATCAATGCTTATAACAGTGCAGTGCTGGCTGATCAGAACAGGGAGGTTCGTCAACAGGCGGTTGCCCTTGCAGAAGAGACTCACCGGCTTACCAGGGCACGTCTGGAGAGTGGCAAAGGTAATGTTTTAGATACTCTTAACTCCAGGTTTTCTCTTCAGCAGGCAAAATTAGCTCTCAGGGATGCAGAAAAAAACCGCCATCTGGCAGTCAAGAATCTGCTTACAATTGCATCTATGGATACAACAGACCCTGATGAAGTCATTTTGACAGATTCACTGGTGGTTATAGATTTTAATATGACTGAAGAGGAGGCTGTTAAACGCTTATCAGAGGAGAACATCTCAATTAAACAAATAGACAAGGGAATAGAGATGCAGCAGTGGCAGACAAAGATAGTCAAGGCCGATTTTTTACCCACAGTTTATGCTGGAGCATCAATATCAAAGATAAGTATGTTCGATAACAGGGATGAGTTTGCCTGGGGTGATGATCAGAAGATATTTCTTGGAGCTACCATTCCGATTTATTCAGGAGGACAGAGACTGCAAAAAGTCAAACAGGCCAATTATGAAGAGCAGAAATTGGAGGAGACCAGAAAAAAGACCCTTAATCAGCTGAATCTTGCGTTAGCCAGTTGCTTCGAGGAACTTGCGGTTGCCAAAGAAGAGTGTGCTGAGGCGCTTCATCTGATTGCATTGACCACCCAGGGAGCTGAGATTGCATCGCTTTCCTATGAAATCGGACAGATCACACAAGTTGATCTCACCAACAGCAGACAGCAGTTAAGTATGTCAAAACTTGCGTACAATAACGCTGTACATAAGCTTAATGCCGCAATCACCGGAATAAAAATGTTAATCGGAGATGATTCCTTACTATCAGCAGAGCAGGAGGATAAATAAATGAAAGCTATCGTATTAACACTGTTTTTTTCTACAGCATTCCTGCTTGCAGGATGCAACAATGTTCAGAAAAAGAAGGAGAGTGCGCCCAAAACCATTCAGCAGATTCATTCTGAAAAGGGAATACCGGTTACGGCTGCTAAAATCGGACATGGGATAATCAGAAGGATTGAGCGAAGCAATGGTACTCTTCAGGGAGTAGCAGAAGCAACGCTGACCAACGGTTTGGGTGGTACATTGAAAGAGATCAGGGTGACAGTAGGCAATATTGTCAAAAAAGATCAGGTTGTAGCAGTAATGGAAATAGATGGAGGCTCTCCGATTGATGTTGCCCAGAGTGCCTTTGAATATGCAGAGAAAGCTTATGAACGGGCAAAGAAACTTCATGCACAGGGTGCCATCTCAAAGGAACAGGTAGATGGGGCACTTGTGAAGTACGAGGATGCCAAGAGAAATCTGGGACAGGCCAGAGTAGGAGTAAATGTTATTGCACCCTTTGAGGGGACGGTGATAGAGATTTATCAGAGTGAAGGCAGCAAGATTGGTGAAAAAACTCCAATAGTTAAAATTGCTGATATTTCAAATATAGAAGTACAGATGCAGGTAAACGAACAGGCTATCAATTTCTATAAAAAGGGGCAGAAATCCTTTATTCTGGTTAACAGGGATACTGTCTGGGGAGTCATTGACCGGGTTGCATTGGGTGCGAACGGATTAGCCCACAGTTTCAAAGTAACTGCACGTTTTCCCAATCATAATCAGGTTTTGAAAGCTGGTATGTTCAAACAGGTGCACACCATTGTCAGTGAAAAATCGGATGCTTTGTATGTTCCACTTGAAGCGGTCAATTTTTCACAAGACAATGAGCCTTATCTTTTCCAGGTACATAACGGTAAAGCAGTTAAAAAGAATGTTACCCTGGGCATCAATACCGGATATGTTTATGAAATTGTGCAGGGGTGCACGGCTGACGATCAGATTATTGTCTCAGGCCTTTCGATGCTTCAGGATGGCTTAAAAGTTAACGTGGTGAATCAGTAAAGGAGACACTATGAGCATTTCCGGAATAAGCATTCGACGGCCGCTAATGATGATCATGTGCATTTTGGCGGTGTCCATGTTCGGTGTGGTGGTCTTTTTAAGACTGCCTGTAGATAAAATGCCGGATATGGAACTTCCCTATATAACTGTTCAGGCAATCTATCCTGGAGCAGGGCCCGATCAGATTGAGCTTAATGTGGTTAAGCCACTGGAAGAGCAGATAAGTACAATTGGTGGTCTGAAACATATCACTTCATACTGTCTGGAATCAGCCGCATTTCTGTTGCTGGAGTTTAATTCAGGAGTCAATCCTGATATTGCCTCCATGGAGGTGAAGGACAAGATTGACCAGATCCTTTACACTCTTCCAGAGGACCTGGAAAAACCGATTATCTCCAAACATAATCCTAATGATTTACCTATTGTAACACTGTCGGTGACCGCTCCGGTTACTCCGGATAAGCTGAGACGCTACGTTGACAATGAAATAAAGGACCGTTTTGCTCAGATAAACGGTGTTGCCAAGGTCGATGTGATCGGAGGACGGGAACGCGAGATTATTGTAAATTTGGACCCGGAAAAACTGGCTGCTCACAATCTGACCATCTTTCAGGTTGCAGCACTTCTCAAGGCACAAAACACCACTATTCCCGGTGGATTTGTAACCGGTGAAAACAGGGAGTATTCTGTAAAGGTTTCAGGTGAATACTGCTCCCTTGATGAGATTCGTGAGACGCAGATTCCGGTTTTCAAGCAGTATGGAACGGTGACAGAAAATTACAAAGTCCGAGTCAAAGACATTGCATCGGTTGAAGATGGTTACAAAGAAATACGTGAATTTGCACGCTATCATGGTAAAGAATCGGTTCAGATCTCGATCTCAAAAAATTCCGATGCAAACGTTGCCAAAACTGCAGATATGGTTGTAGCAAAGGTAGAGGAGATCAAATCGCTTCTACCGGAAGGCTATTCAATTGATGTAATTGAAAATTCTTCATCCTTCATTAAAGATACGGTTACTGATACCTACAGCAATATCGTAACCGGTATCATTCTTACGGCGCTGATTCTTCTGCTGTTTCTTTTTGATTGGCGAACTACTCTTATCGCTGCAATCACGATGCCGCTGTCACTGATAATGGCCATGGTTGGTATTGGTGTGTCGGGATTATCATTAAACACCATTACTCTTATGTCTCTGACTGTCTCGATTGGACTTCTGGTTACCAACTCGATCGTGGTTATAGAAAACATTGTTCGTCACCGTAACGACGGAAAGAACATTCGCAAGGCAGCGGAGGAAGGAACAAATGAGATCTTTACGGCTGTGCTTGCTTCAACTCTGACCAACCTTGCAGTTTTCATTCCTATAGCCACCACATCAGGAATTATTGGAAGTGCTTTTAAAGCCCTTGGTTTAACAATTGTGTTTGCCACAATTGCCTCCATTTTCCTGAGCTTTACTCTTACACCTCTGATGGCATCACGAATGCTAAAGCAGAAAGACAATGGTAAGTCAACAGCCAGGAACCTCAATTTTATAGACCGTCTTCTTTCCGGCTTAGATACCAGATATCGAAAACTGCTCAACCGGCTTCTCTCAAACAAAGTCGCTCAGTTTTCTGTCGTGGCTAGCATAATACTGATATTCTGGGCAACTTTGCAGTTTCTTACCCCCAAACTGGGTTCGGAATTTGTACCTAAAATTGATGAAGGTGTCATATCAATCGCTATCGAACTTCCTCCTGGTACTCCCATCGAAATCACTAAAAAGCGGGTATTGGCAGTGGAGGAGCAGATGAAATCCCTTCCTGACCTGATATCAATCTCCTCTTCTATCGGTGGGAGCGGATTAAACACCGGTGTTCAATACGGTGAAGTCCGGTTGCAGTTTACTCCAGAGACACAGCGTAACGAATCGGTTTATGAAAAAATCAATAAAATTCGTCCGATGCTTTCAGATATACCCGATGCAAAAATCAGTGTGTCATCTGTGGGTGGTCTTGCCGGTGAAAACGAGGGTGCAGACATGACGATAGAAGTAAAGGGTGTGGAAATGAACAAGGTGATTGCCCTTTCTAATCAGGTACTTGATATTCTTTCCCATACACCTGATTTGACCGATATTAACAGCTCCTGGAAAGGGGATAAACCGGAGATCTCCATTGTTCCAATCAGAGAACGCCTTGAGCATTATGGCCTTTCTCCCAATCTCTCCCAGGCTACTACTATTCAGATGTTAGGTGGGCTGGTCAGATATAATATCACAGGGAATGATGGAGCTATTTACAGAGAAAATGGTGAAGACTTTCCGATCCGGGTTCAACTGGATAAACGTTCCAGATGCACGGTACGAGATATACAAACTATGGAAGTACTCACCCCCAGAGGGCCTGTGCCGCTGGAGGCCATCGCAGATGTGAAGTACACTGGTGGAATCTCTACTATAACACGCAAAGACAAACAGAGAATGATTGAGATTACGGCCAATCTGACCAGTGGTAATATCGGAAAGAAAATTGCAGCTTTAAAGGAAAAATTCAACGGAATTGAACTGGAACCAGGATACAGTATCAAATTTGCAGGCCTTCAGGATTTGCAGAATGAATCTTTCAGTCAGTTAGGTCTGGCAGCAGTCCTGGCAGTAGCTCTGACATTAATGCTTTTAGTAGCCCTGCTGGAATCGCTCTCCATGGCCCTTGTAATCATGCTGACCATTCCTTTAGGGCTTATCGGTGTGATCTGGTTTATGTACTTTACAAATAGCACGATTTCCATGGTTTCATTGTTGTCAATAATCATGCTTATAGGAGTGGTGGTTAACAATGCCATATTACTTGTCGATTATGCCAGAGCCCAGAGATTGGAATACGGGATCTCAGCAAAAGAAGCGATCGTACAGGCAGGCGGAACCAAACTCAGAGCCATTCTCATGTCTAATCTGGCAATCATCATCTCCATGATTCCTATGGCCTTGGGTATAGGTGCCGGAGGAAATTTCAGGGCATCTTTTGCCATCACCACTATTGGCGGAGTAACTGTATCTACCTTATTCACTTTCTTTCTGATACCTATTCTTTACTTGTGGACAGCACCTTCATTGAAAAAACTGAAGGAAGAATATCAATCTGAGCATGCTGTGTGAAAGGGTAAAATATGGAAGAATTGGACTGTAAAGAAAAAAGAAAACAGTTAATCAGAGATACAAAAACCAGCCTGATTCTTGACGCTGCCCTGGAGGTATTATCGCAAAAAGGGTATTATGAAACCAGACTGGAAGATATCGCGGAAAAGGCAGGTTTCTCAAAATCTGCCCTCTACCGCTACTATAAGGACAAAGATGAGATTTTCTTAACGATTGCTGTAAGGGAAAGAAACAGAGTCTATGATAAACTCACCAATGACCCCCAATACCTGTTGGATAAACAACTGCACATCAGTGAAAATCTGCGTCGTTTCTTATCTGCAGCTTTTACTATCTGGGGAGAGTACTTCTCTTTTATTCTGACTCTTAACTCACTTCAGGTTTTTTCTCTGATTGACCAGCTCCAGAATCAGAATGAACTGATGGAGATCGAGAAGGATTTCCTCTGTACTGAAAGCAAATTTGAGGAGCTGATGATAGAGATTTTTGATAATGCCAAAAAAAAGGGGGAAATTACTACCAGTTTGAGTTCAACACTGATTTATGATTTTTTACAGGGATTGGTTTTCACTAAGGTAAAAAACTGGTATCAGCAAAAAAGCATGGGAAATATCAATGAAGCGATTGATGAGATATTGAGCTTCATTGGAAAGGGAATCGGTTTCTAAATACTCCAACAATTCCAGGCCGGAAAACCAATTTTGGGTATGACCTTTTATCATACTGCTGTAAATACAGAATATTTGGTTTTCAATGGACCTGGTTGGCTATTTTTACAATATTTGATTAGTTAATTAAAATCATTTACTATGGGATTTTTATTTGCTATTCTGAAACTGACTCTTTCCTCTCCCCCCTCATTATCAAATACACTCAGTACATGCTTTCCAGGATTGCACAGAATTGCCATGTTATGGAAATCATGTGTTTCACCTAAGAATTTATCATCAAGGTACCACAATAGAGGGCTTTCCGTCTGAGACGATGCCTTACACACAACCTGCTGATATTTTTCATCCATGCTGCGTGGGATAAAAATGGTAATCCCGTCTATCGGATATTCTATGCTAATATTACTTTTCTTTTTTCTGACTGCAGTGCATGATGAAAGGTGTACAGGCATAATATCGGTAGCAAAGCCTCTTTTTCGCATTATCTCTGCAGATGCTGCAGGGTAGAGCAGTAAGACTGTATCTTTTGGCACTTTCCCCTTCCAGCATCTTGAACAGATTTCATGACCACTCTCTGAATCTACTACTATCTTGCGATGCCATTGGCACTGTTGTGTTTTCCATGCACCTGAAGGCGAAAATACAGTGGTGGTTTGCGGACATGCAGGGCCGGGGAAATAACCGGTGGCACTGCATACTGTAATTTTCTTAAGATCATATTTGGGACACTGGAACCATAATGGCTTTGTCATGTCTGTTAACTGGCGAAAAAGTGTAAACATAACCGGCCCTGCCGAAACTGCTCCACCCAAAAAGGGGTTTCCTTGACCCGAGAAATTTCCAACCCAGATTCCGATAGTCCATTGTCTGTTCACCCCAATAGCCCAGGCATCCTTTTGTCCATAACTGGTTCCGGTTTTCCAGGCAACAGGAATCTGATTTGAGAAAAGATATCCATACTTTTCATTTTCAGGCCGGTCAAGTTTGCTTAATGCAGACAGGATAAGCCATGATGCTCCAGGGCTGCACAACCGGGATGAGTCACTTATGTTTTTCATTCCTTTAATAATTTCCTTCTGACGTATAAGACCTTCATTGCTAAGAGCGCTGTAAATCCGGCACATGTCCCACAACCGTACCTCTGCCCCGCCAAGAATGATAGACAACCCGTACCCGTCTGCACTTCTGAAAAGAGAGGAAACTCCCATTTGTTTGAGATCCTGATAGAAATCGGATTGCCCGTAATCGTAAAGAAGGCGGACGGCAGGAACGTTAAGTGATTGAATCAGCATCTGCTCAATGGTAACCATACCAAGAAATTCTTGAGATGAATTAGAAGGAGAGAATGTGCCGTAATAAGTAGGCACATCCTGAATTTTGCTTTCGATAACCCAGGGCCCTCGATCCAGAGCCTTGGCAGCCAGAAGCGGCTTAAGAAGACTTCCGCTCGATCGTAAAGCCATCACTCCATCCACTCTGCCAAAATTAATTGTATCATCATAATCCTGAGAACCAATATATGCTGCTACTTCACTTGTATTATTATCAATTACCAGAGCCGCCATATTGGTTACTCCATAATCTCTATAATTGCGGCTATATCTTTGAATAATATTTTCCACATCTTTTTGTATCTTCAGGTCCAAAGTTGTCTGCACAAGATCACTGTCTGAAGATCGCAGAGCCAGTTCCGCGAAATGCGGGGCTTCAAAAGGAAGTCTGCTTTTTACCGGAGGAAGTGGTTCGTCAGCAGAAAGTGCAAATGTAATACTGTCGATAATGCCTTTAACCTGTAGAGTCTTTAACAGACGGTCTCTTTTAATTTTCAGCTTTGGACGTTGCTTCTTTATGTTTATCATGGATGGGTTGTTCGGAAGAACTGCAAACAATGCGGCTTCCGCCCAGGTTATCTCTTCCAGAGGTTTACCGAAATAATATCTGGATGCAGACCAGATTCCTGCAACATTTCCACCCATTGGAGCATGGGTTGCATACAATTTGAGAATCTCCATTTTTGACTTTTGAATAGTCAGCCTGATTGCAGTACCGCATTCAATAGCTTTATTCAGGTAGGTACGTCTTCTGGGGTTTGATAGACGCACTACCTGCATGGTTATTGTGCTTGCACCTCGTGTTCTTTTTCCAGCCAGGATATTGCACGCAAAGGAATTAACCATAGAAAAAGGATCGATTCCCGGATGATAAAAGAACCTGCGGTCCTCCATCATGGTAACCGCCTTGATATATTTATCCGGAAGCTTGTCTGATTCTGCAGCAAAGCGCAACTGTCCATCATCGGCCAAAGTCACACGGAGTATGTTACTGTGCCGGTCGGTTACCACCCGTGAATAATCACCAGGAAACAAAGTACCTACAGGCCAGAACAAAAAAACAGCAAACAGAACTGCCCCGGTCAGGACAGTCCACCTGAAGAGTGTTTTTTTTTGAAGACAACAAAAAGTCATTTCACAGTTATAGTTCCTGATTCAATCCGGGCGTAAAAATCAGGAGAGTACATTGGTTCTACGGTAACAGGTGGAAGGCGGAATGCTCCGGCAAAAGTGGCATTACATTTTATAATAAAATTAGCCTCAGTATTACTGTTCAGGTCAAAAAACCAGTTTACGCGATCATCCCTGATATCCATATACTTGCTATCAGATACACTGATATTTGAGATCCATGGAGGCAGGGATCCCTGTACCATACGGGTATTGACTATTTCCCATCCGGATGGAAAAATACTGGACAAGGCAAGTTCCTTGAGTGGCTGGCCTGCAGTACTTCTGACCTGGTACCTCACCCAGAACTGATCACCCTGTGATATGCTTTCCAATGGAATTGGATTCCCCTGATCATCATAAAAATTACGGGTCAGCTCCAGTCCCTTCTGTCCGGTTTTTACAATATCTTCAACAGGAATTCCTTCTTCGAATAAACTGACGTATAATGGATCAGGTTTATCGGTTTTTATTTTTATCGGCTTGTCAAAATAATCGCTTATGTCCATAGATATCTGATAACCTTGCAGCTCATAATTTCTGGTTTTGCCATCCTGAAATTCCATGGAGAAGCTTCGGGAACTTCCAATAAGATTTTTATCGCCGTAAATTTCACATATCGCGATTAGTGCAAAAGCGTTTTCCTGTGTGGAATACCACTCCTGAGGTTTAAACTGGTGCGCTATCGAACGCATCAGTTGCATTGCCTCGGTCCTTTCACCCATTATTTGTGAGATATAGGCCATAAGGCATTGGTCCCGAAGAGCCGAGCCATAAGTACCTGCTGACTCACGGTAAGAAGTTATTTCTGTTGTCATATGTTTAGCCACTTTCTCTGCGGCATCTTTCTGGCCGGCCAGAAAATAAGTTCCAGCCAGCAGTTTTCTGGAAAGTGGATCCAGATCATCGAGGTGATTCTCTCTTACCAGATTCATTGTACCGATATCGGGTTTTCCTGCAAGTGAAAGCAGAAAGAGTGTATAGGTCTGGTAACGGAAATTTCTTATATTGATTTTCCTGGCATTACTTTGTGCATAATTTAACCAATGATTGTAAAGATTATCCGGGACATGATACCCGGCTTTGCGTGCTTCGATGAGGAAATGTCCGGCATAATCAGAACCCCAGTCCGATACTTCACTTTTACTATTCTGGGAAGGAGGCCAGTAGGAAAAACCACCATCTGTGCAGAATGTCTGGAGACGGTTGATAGCAGCATTTACGTTATCAGTTACGCTTAGATTCTGATAATCTTTCAGATCAACAAGTTTGCTTAAATACAACTGTGGAAAGGCGCCGGATATCATCTGTTCAAGACAACCATAAGGATACCGGATCAGGTCTTTGAGCCTCTTGTCTATCTGTATGTCCGGAAAACGGGAGATAGCGATTCTTGCCCTGTTTGTACCCTCAATACCGATTTGCTTAGGTGTAATTACCAGATCCTTACCCGATGAAACTGATGTATCCGAAACCCTGATGTAATAGGAATTAGCAGCAGTAACAGGAAGCATGGTGGTATCGGAGGTACGATACTTTCCAGATACAGCGTTGACAATAAGAGCCGCTTTCCCAATTGACTTTCCAACATTTACCATAAAACGTAAGTCCTTCTCTCCCGGATTATCAAATGTTATAGCGGTATCTTTAGATCCCTGAATAGTGAGATTTCCGGACACTCTGATTCCCACTTTTACATCTTTAACATCTTTACTGGCAGAAAATACAGATACCGGCACAGAAAAGAGGTCCCCCGGCCTAGTGACTCTGGGAACAGTTGTAAGGATCATCAGTTCCTGCCGGACCGGTACTGTTTTTTCAAGCGATACATAACTGTTCTGTGCGCTTCCCACTACCATTATTCTTACGGAACCAGTATAATTGGGCATGTTAAATGACAAAACGGAGCTGCTTCCCGGCTTTATCGAAACCGGACCGCTGAAAAGAACAACCGGTTTAAATCTCTGTACACGCGATTCTCCAGCCCTGAGACTTCTTTCTAATCCCAGATCTCCTCCTATAGAGAATTTCTTGTCCATGCCTGGTATCAGAGCCGACAGGATCTCTTCAAAATTGTCTCTGGTAAGTACAGACAGCCGTCTCTTCTGAAAGAAGTGATTCCAGATATCCGGAGTCCCAAACCCGGTCAGGTCCAGTAAACCTTCATCAACAACAGCAATCGTAAAGGTCCCTTCACGGGTATCTGTCGAATTTACCTTGATCTCAAATCTGCTGTTGGATTTTATCTCCTCGGGCGCCTGTAAAGTAAGTTTCAGTCTGGTACCCTGATCTTCAACAGTAAAAAGTTTCAGGCCATAAATACGCAATGGAAGGTCATTGCTGCTTCGGTTTGCAGGCTGAATAAGACTGACGGATGCATAACAGTTGGGGACATATTCATCGGTAATATCAATGGTGAAACCGGTTCTGCCCTGTTTCACTTTTCTGACCTCCTGGTGCAGAATTCGGGATCCCTGTTCTATGGTAAATATAGCCAATCCTTCCTTTGGAGTTTCGAATGAGAAAACCGCCTTATCACCAGTGTAATAGACATTTTTATCTGCAGTTATAGGCAGCAGAGGCTGTTTGGCTTTTTCAGCTATTGCCTCTTCACCCCATGGTGAAGCCCAGAAAAACAGACCCGCACTATGTCCGCTCTGCTCATCAACCACTTCAATGAAGTGCTGACCTTCATCATCAACCTCGATTTTCTGAAGAACCGGTTTGTCAGAACTGATTAAGTCAAATTCTGCTATCTTATAGGTGTTTTCGGATGTCCGGAAATCCTTTCTGTCATGGTTATCGTAATCATACCACCAATATCGTTTGTTCAAATACCATCGTAATTTAAGTTTACGACCAGCAACAAGCTGTCCTCTGAAATCACTGAGAACAATCGGCAACTGGTAAGTCTGACCTGTAGCGGCACTGCCATAAAGAAAAACATTCTTTATTCCAACAAAAGTGGAATAGGGAATTACCAGTACATTCTTGCTATGCGCAGTGAAATCTCCGCCTCTTTCATAGATCCTTACCTGATAATGGGCATTTAACAATTCGGGGAATTTATTAATGTCGTTGATACTATGATTTATCTGCAGCTTTCCTTCTGTATCCAATACAGTGTCACATATCTTCTGTCTTCGCCCGGTGAAATGCAGCAAGGGATTACCGAAACTGTAGTCTCTCAAAGTCGGAATGTTAAGTGGCACAGCTGAATAGTCTGCGTTGACAACTGCCCTCAACCCGGCTGCAGGAGCACCAAAAAGATATTTGGATTCAATGTTGCCGCTCACATTTCCTTTCGAATCCATAATAGTATCAGCGACTCCGATATTTACTTTCAGGCGATTAGGCTTAACCGTTTCCACCTTCAATACTTTTGTAAAACTGTTATCCGCTGTTTTCAGTTCAGCAACATAATTTCCGGTAGGAGCACTGATATCGGAAGGTATCGAAAAAGAAAGATGTCCATTCTTTCCACAGTTCTTTTTTTCCTCAAAAGCGATCTGCCCCAGGGGATTTTTTACTTTCAGATAAACAATCTGATTTTCAGGAGGGATCTTTCTCTCAGAGCGGATTATTGCCGAAAGATGCACCGTGTCGCCAGGTCTGTATACTCCACGATCTGTATACATGAAAACATCGGTTCCTGACTTCCCTTCATCTACACCTGCTATGTCGTAGGAGGAAAGCTCCCATGATGGATGATCCAGCCGCATAATCGTTAAACTCCCTTTCTCTTCACCGCGGATATAGTATCCATCTGTAGCACGAAACAAAGCATGGCCATTGTTATCAGTTGTTGCCCTTTCCAGAATCTGATTCTGATATGAAAATAAAGCCAGTCGAAGTCCAGATACCGGCTGAGCTTTAAGTGCATTTACTGCATAAACATGAATTCCATCCTTTGCTGTTTTCAGGGTAAGGGCTATGTCGGAGGCAATCAGCAGTTTCGATACCGTACCATGACGATAATAGTAACCATACTGGCAGGGATTACTGTAATAATTATCATCTTCATAATACAGTTCATCACCAGTAAAGTCGTTGCGGTCATTGATACATCTGCCGCAAAGATCTGTCTCATCAAATCGGCAGCTAACTACAAAGGCACTGTTTTTTTTGCCGGAGAACGCTTCTGAAAGATCAAATTCAGTAGTAATCCATTTGTTTTTGGTATCTGTAATCTTAAGTTTTTTATTATAGATCTCTTTTCCTGTACGGTTCAGATCACCGTAGTAATGCGGGGAAAAGTATTCGTATCTGTTTTGGTTATGTGCATCCTTTTCATCGTAAAGAATGTTGTTTTGAAGGAAAAAACCCAGATTGTTTTCGAAAATTTCTGTAACAGTTACATTTATCTCACTGACGTTTACTGATTTAAGCTGTATTCTGAACTGATTGTCTGAGGGAAGATAGATCCCTTTTGAGAGCCATCTGATTTCAGGCTTAAGATTACTGAAAGAAAGGGATGCATCGTAGTCATCGGTAAGTCCTGTACCAAAAGCACCGGGAAGACCTTTGGAAAGGCGGATCCTGTATTTATTTCCATAGATAAACTCAGCCTGTACCTTGAGATTTCTTCCATCGGCCGAGACGGTATAATCGATTGGTGGTTCTATGGAAACATATCCGGAAAGGTCCATTCCTTTTTTCAATGGATCAGAAAAGCGAAATCCATAAACTCTCTGATTTCCCGCCTCTCCCATTTCTGAATGTGAAATTACCCTGAAAGCCGAAGCTTCCGGAAGAAAAATCTCTTTCTGCCACTCTTTCTTTTCCGCTTTATAGGAACCCGGTAACGTAAATGTAAATCTTAGAGGTTTTGTCCCTCTTTTTAGCGGACCAACAGATATATCCGCAATCCTCAGATCTGTGGAACGCTGAGAGATAATTATTTCCATACGTTTTTTATCTGCTTTACACAGTAAATCCTTCTTTAATCTGGAAAGGTCAAAGGGCTGGGCAAAAACCAGATTAGCTTTCAGCATGACCATATTTTTACCCGTATCCGGAGAAAAATCTGCATTAAAGGAAAGCACTTCCTGTTCTGCAGTCTTAAAGGTGAACTCATAATCATTAACATTGCATTGGTCACCAAAGGCGGTTTTGCCCTTGAACAATCCTTTATAGGTAATTCCAGGCTTAAGATGCTCTGAAGGAGTAAACTGTATCTGAGTTTGAGAAAGCCAACGGGCTTCTCCGGCAATTGGCGGATGAAATGTAAATGGAGATTTATCCAGTACAATGCCACACTGATGTGGCGGAATTACTTCTGTATTAAAGGCCAGATCCACTGGTGAAGTAACGGATATTATCTGTGGTATCTGAGATACAACAATCTTATCAAGATCAATAAATGTTCCGTTAAGGTTGGATTTTGCAATATTTTTCTGCTCATCATTAGTATTACAGAAAAGCATTGTTAATAAAAGGGTCAAACAGGTTTTTTTTACCATTGTAAAATACCTCTTGGATTCGGGACGATTTCTGAACTTCAGGGGAAAAGCCTCTGAATGAGCTGAAAAGGAAAATAATAATTTACAGAACCACCGATGAAGAAGGCAGATGAATTTAAATGCTGAAGGAAATCTTTAATTCTAAATATTTAAGTAATTAAGTGAGGATGGAGCCGATGGCTCCGTAAAGCTTGCAGGTATTTTAAAATCTGGTTAGCGCCCAGACTGAATCCGACAGCCGCTATTGCTTCGTAACCTCTGTTGAAGGTATGTCTTATCACCGTATCAAGATTTTCAGTATCTTTATGACTTAGAATCTCAGTTTACGGTTTGGTTCACCGCTGCAGCCACGCAGATTCATGGATACAAACGAATCCTGCAAATTGGCATTCAGTTTGCAAATTTTTCATTAGAAACTGAGTTTTTTTGCCCATGAGATCAAAGGATACCGGCCAATGAGCACTTATGAAGGAAAGCCCCGTTTGTATTTTGCTATTCATAAGCATATGCATCAGCCCTATTACAGGGCAGCAGACCGTAATTTCTGGAATGGTGAACTGGAAGCTATTTTTAGATCCAGATGCGGCAATTATACCAGCTTTATTCCAGATGCCATTAACAATTACCTCAAAGGGGATCTTCCTTATGCAGGGATCTCCACCAGCTGGAGCGGCTCTCTAATAGAGCAGCTTAACCGCTGCGAAAAAGAGAATCTGTGTGGCGGATGTTTTAACAATTGGAACGATTCACTTAAACAGATCTCATCTGTTCTTTCCAAGGGACAACAAAATCGGCTCAGTTTTACCTCCTTTGGTTTTTATCACCCGATAATGCCCCTTATTCCCAAACGGGATATAATAAAGCAGATCGCTTTTCATCGCGATATCATTAATCATACCTTTGGAGTCGATGTTTCCAGAATCCTCTTTCCACCGGAAACCGCTTTCCACGTACGAATGATTCCTGCACTCAAGGAAGCAGGTATTACGGCTGTTATTTACGATTCCATTCACCGTTATCGTTCATGTAAAGATTACCCATATTCAGGAATTTCCGAAGGTTTACTGCCTCCTAACCCCGCTGACCAGCAGAATCCGCCATCAAAAGACTGGGTTCAATTGTCTAATATCTGGGCTGGAAGCAAAATAAGTCCATCACTGCTCAAGCCTGAATATGTAAAATACGAAGACATCGATGGTAAAGTGTATTCCATTATCGGCATACCTGCAGAACGATATATTGGAAATGAAGATGGGCGGGGAGGCTTTGGTGCTTTACAATATCAGGATGTACTGGCACAGGTGCTTGACTGTATAATCAAATTCGATTCTTTTGATCCTGCGCACCCTCCCTTTTTTGTCCTTCATTCAGATGGGGACAATCATGGAGGGGGAGCTGACAGCTATTATCATCACAACACAGAACGACTGGTAGACTGGATTAAAGGTGATCCACGTTTTGAGCTTACCACCATAGAGGATTATCTGAAGCGTTTTCCTCCAGATCCCTCAAAAATGGTCCATATCGAACCAGGTTCATGGAGTGGTGCAGATAATGGGGACCCGCAATTTAAAAAGTGGTTCAGTTACAGCGAGAATTCATATTCTCCCGACTTAAATTCGTGGGCAGTTCTCACTGCTTTACAAAATACTATCCACAGCCTAGAGGATTCCAATCTTTCAGTTGAATCATTTGAAAAGGCACAGCAGATGCTTTTGACTGCAGAAACCAGTTGTTACTGGTATTGGACCGGACAGCAGGTCTGGGATCAGCAGGTAACCGAGGCAGCCAATGCAGCATACAGCCTGATCAGTTCATCCATAAACTCCCTGGTAAATGCAAATAATGAATCTACCGGCCCGACAATTTTCCCACCCTGGATAACACCCGAAAATCCCGGTGGGCTTACCTGGGGGCAGGGTTCCCTAAGAGATGCCGATAAAAAGGGTACTGTTCATACTTTCGTTTACGATATCAGCGGTTTGTCTTCTGTAGAGCTGATTCTGAGAAGTTCAACCGGAGAGAAACGGATTCCCATGAACTCTCATGGCGCTTACCCATCCAGAACCAATCCGCTGCTTACCGCAGAATACTTTACTTTAGAGCTGCAGTCATCCCTGGGTGATGTACGTTACTATATCGAAGCAGCTGATAAGAGAGGCAACCGTTCTTTTTCCTCTTTGGAAAGGATATTTCTGGGGTAACTGGTCAGATAAAAATTACAAATTTTAAACTTTAAATCCTAAACAGGAATGTAATGTTTGAAAGTAGTTGAAGTATTTCAAATTGGGCTTGTTTGCCATCTGCTGACTGTGTTTGGAATTTATTAAACAAATCACAAATACCAATACCTGCCAAATTTCAAATTACAAATTATAGATTCTCAAATTATAGATTCTATTTTTTCCGGGTTATCTTTTTTTCCAGTAATTTGTTAAGTTTTTTTTCAATCCCGAATATCCCCCTGCTTTCAAAATCAGGCAAAACAGGGGGAGGGGTGTCATCGTAAACATTAATCCAATTTGCCTCCATGGAGGAATCAAAAAACATGATCCAGGCGTTTTTTGTGATTTTAAACTTTCTCAATTTACTTTGAATTATCCGTCCGCCTCTGGGAATATTTGAGATCACAAAATCAATATAAGCATATTTCAGTCCGGTTCCTGCTCCTATTACCATCCCCATTTTATTTTTGCGCAAACCCATATTAAGTTCGTCAATAAGCTTAATTTTATACTCCTCATTTTCCATTTCATCGTTTTGCCGCCAGCGTTCCATTTTTAAATAACAGAAGGTTTCGTTAAAGTTGGAGAAGCGCTCCGAATAAAAGCTGTAACCATTATGATAGCTTTCAACGACCTGGGGAAGCATGGTACACATGGTAACCATATCGGAGCGACCAGTGTAGTCACACTCTTCTGGAGGGTCAAAATCAATCCCTACCCACTCTCCCATGCCATCGATTATGCCATAAGGTTCTTTGGGAAGCTTTTTCCTTGCTTCTTCCACTTTTTCATCGATAAATTGGGGCAAAGCACGAATAGGATACACTTTCTCATCCCCGGGTATCTGAGAGATGATGTCCAGACTACCTACCCATACTCTTTGTTTTCTTTCTCCAATCAAAAAGCTGATTCCTTCGGATAAAACATCAATAGCTTTGCATTTATTTTCAACGGTGGTTGCATCTTTATGGATAAATAAAATGTTTATCCGGTTCAAATGATCCAGAGAACCAGAAAACATGTACTCATCCAGATTTCCTCTGGTCCGCACTTCAACCAGTAATTTGATAAGTTCGTAGTCATAACGTGGGCGTTGGAAACAAAATCCCCAGCTTCTTCCAATGGTCCTACATTTTTTCCACATAAGATCTACCAACGGGTAAAGATCCACTCTGGAAGTAATCGATATAACCAGATCCATACTTCTCATACTTCTGGGAATAAAGTAATAATCCAGATCCGGATGTACCTTTCTTAAAATCCTGTCCAGGAACTGATGTGGTTTAAAGTCATTTTTACGGTGAAATGCAGGAATGATTAATGCTGCATTTTCCTGAAATGCTTTCCAGAATGCATCCACCCGTTTTGAATATTTCTCTTCCTGGTAAAAATGAACCAGACTTTTCTTTTCTGTTTTTCTGATGATTTTCTGCATTTGTACTCCTGATCCCTTTTTTAAGAATGTAACTGACGGGTCTGAAATACCATTATTCTGAATGTACTTAAAAATCCAGCAGGCCCCTGCCTGTTTTATCAGTTTCGTTAGTGTAAAGGAAATTGTCGGAAAAAATCAGGGAAAAAAGATGAGAGTAAAAAGAAATTTGAAATGATTCAAAGAGTCATAATGACCGAAAGCTCAACAATAACAGCACTTAATACTCTATAGCCCACGCAGGGTCATAGTATCTTCAAACAACTTATTATTGAATCTAAACTGTTGTAATACGGTGATGCAACAGTCTTCTGCGAAGGAGGATCAATTTTCAGCTCTTACTATCAGGTTTCTGCCGATCCTTAGAACTGTCTGGGGAGTGATGCCGTTGAGACTGCATAATCGGTTGATGGTTGTACGGTAACGTTTAGCGATACTGCTGAGGTTATCCCCTTCTTTTATTTTATGGGTTACTATTTTTCTTAGTTGATCCAGATAAGCGAAATCATCTTTATACAATTTAAGGGTATCACTTTTAAGTCGGAAATTTTGAAAATCGATGATAATGTTTGGATCAAAGGGTTCACCATAATAGCGTGTTTCAAAATGCAGGTGAGATCCTGAGGCCTTGCCGGTTCTCCCCCCCAAACCGATCACATCACCTGCTTTTACTTTGTGATTGGGAACTGCAATCGATTTGGATAAATGCCCATAAATTGTCTCTACCCCCCAGCAGTGCCTTATTGCTACTACTTTTCCATAACCATGCCGGTCGTACAGGACTGCCCTTACTATTCCATCAAAGGCTGCCCGAACTGTATCTCCTATATTTAATTTGATATCAATACCATGGTGCCATAAACAGGAATTGCGACTTCCAAAATCAGAGGTAATAAGGCCTTTAAAGGGGTGAATGTAATGTTGGTTTCTGGAGGTATCCCTCAACACGATTCTAACTGTATCAAAAAGATAGCTGCAATCGATTCTGCCGGAATTTATCCTGCTTTTACTCCATGCAAAGGTATCAATTTCAGAGTAAACATTGTCATAATGCCCGATGATACTTTCCTGCAAACCATCGGTCTTTGAATTTACAATTTTCAAAGAATCATTGATTTGCGGCTGAAACTCTGAACTGTAGAGATTACCGACAGTTATACATATTATTATCAGAATCGATGAACGAAACATCTTATCCCGGAAAAAGTTATTGATATTCTGTTTGCACCTGTACCCAAAATTCCTGAAAAATCAATTAATTCCGACAGAATCGGTTCATCCTGAACATGCGTATGGTGTAAATCTCAAATGGGAAATGATGATGTAAATCCAACATTTCAAGGAGATAATTCTTACGGACATTAATTAATATAATCAATCTTTGGATACAGGCAGTACTTTTTTTAAGGGAGTGTAGTCAGGATTTATAGGCAGCTGTGTCCGATTAATTAACAAAAGATTATTACAAAAACTAATTTTTATTAACCATCCTGCCTTCCGTTTACCCTCCGCAGCAGACTACTGCAAAGAATGCGTGTGCTCTGTATTCCCGGGGTATAGGGTAAAGTAGAAGGTAGCGCCTTTATTTTTGATTGCTTCTGCCCAGATTGCTCCTCCATGCTTTTTGATTATTCTGTAAACAGTAGCCAATCCTACTCCTGTGCCTTCAAACTCCGATTCACTATGAAGCCTGTGAAAAGGCTGAAAGAGCTTTTCTTTGAATTCCATATCAAATCCGGCTCCGTTATCGGAGACATGATAGACTGCAATGCCCTCTTTAAAATCAACACCGAACCCGATCTGGGGGGCATCTTTTTTACGGGTAAATTTCCAGGAATTACTCAGGAGATTTTCCATTACAATTTTGACCAACCCCGGATCACAATTTGCAAATACATCCTTCTGTATATCTACCTGCACACTGCGCATCGGCTCGGTTTTACGCAGAGTGTTTATTACCTCTCTGGCGATGATGCTCAGATTTACATTTTTCCGGTGAAGCTCCGCACTGGTTACTCTTGACAATTTAAGCATATCGCCTATCAACTCGTTCATCCGGTCAGCAGATTTCCTTATAATTGACAAATATTCATTCCCGTTATCATTGAGTACCATTGCATATTCATCCTGCATCAGTTCACAGAATGCCTGTATGGTGTGCAGAGGGGCACGCAGGTCATGAGACACTGAATGACTGAATTCGGAAAGTTCACGATTTGATTCCTGTAAACGATTGTTGAGGCTTATTATCTTTTTTTCCCAGTTTCTGCGTTCAGTTATATCGGTCACCATCCCCAGTTTTACATGTAATTGTCCTGTTTTATTAGTAAGCCTGCTTTCAGATTCTATTACCGGGATCAGTGTTCCATCTCTTTTGCGCAGATTTATCTGCCGTATTCCTCTTATTCTGCGATCGATACCGTGGAAAGACTTCTGATCTTCATCCAGAAATTCGCAAACATCCTTCCCCTTCAGCTCATTTAAATCGTAATCCAATAACTGTGCCATTCTCTGGTTGGTATAATAAATTTTGTGATTCTCATCTATAATCCAGATCCCCTCCTGAGCTGTTTCTACTATTGAACGGTAATAACTTTCTCTCTTCCGTAATTCATCCTCAACTTTCATTCGCTTCTCTATCTGAGATCTCAAGCTCTCATTAGCCATTGATAAGGCAATCGTTCTGTCCTTTACCTTTTCCTCCAGTTCAGTTCGGGATTTCAGCAATTGGGACTCGGCCTCTTTTCTTTTGAAAATTTCCAATTGCGCATTTTCATTGGATTCTCTAAGGTAACGGATAAGATCCTCATTTTTAAACACCAAACGGAAATTGGAGCTTATTATCGAGTGGTTGGTTTCTGCAGAAAGACTTATCAGAATGGTAAAAAGCATTAACATGGTTGCAAATGCCAGATGAGTCGGAGTTTTCATCAAAAAAAATAACACTATCTGGGGAATCAGGGCAGGTATGGTAAAGCCATAGTATGTTAACCTCAGAGCAGAAAATGTAGCTGCAGCTCCTGAACACATTCCTCCCAGAACTAACGCTATTATCATCTGATAAGCAATTGAAATGTGAAAAAAACAAAAAAATGCAGTGCTTCCCCAGATACCTCCTGAGATCATTAAAAAATAAGAAGAAAGTTTTTTCCATCTGTTGGTATGCTGCAACTTTTGGGTATCCAATTTGAAAATAGTAATCATAACTATTCTCAAAAACGCAAAAACAAGATGTGCCAACAGCCAGATTATGATCCAGAAATCAGGGATAACATTCCACATTAAAATGGAGATTATACTGCTGTTGACTATGGTGGCGATAATCCCTATTGGTAAGAGACTGAATATTAAACTCACCTTTTTTGCTAATACCAGATCATTTAAACTGCCCTTCAAAGGTTTTTCCTTTATAACTGAAGAGTATCAAAAAAAGG
>CAYPMS010000024.1:0-14755 GCA_964411655.1 uncultured Fibrobacter sp. | reverse complement strand
TTTAAACTGCCCTTCAAAGGTTTTTCCTTTATAACTGAAGAGTATCAAAAAAAGGAAATAATTGCAATATAACATCAATAGCCCGTTAATAATATTACTAAGCAAAGGGAATACCCCATATCAGCAGTGTCCTGTTTAATTTAACAAAAAACAATGTATAATGTTTAATCGCTAAGGAGCTCTTTAACGGAAGTGTATGCCTTTGAAAGCTAACAGTACTCTACCGTTTTAGACTTTTTTTCTGAATGAGGAAAGGATTTTATCGCATTGAAAAACTATAGAACCAAGCAAGAGAAAGGATCAGAAATTTAACGCAAGACCGCACTGGGCATGTCCGCTTTTTCACTTACCTTCGAAGCAGACTGCTGCGGAGGACGAATTTAGGACAGGTGCTGAGATAAAACTCTTCAGTTTTTTGAAGATAATCCCTGCCATCATGTAACCTTTAAAAGGGTACTCTTATAAACAATCCTCATGACCATTTCTTTCAGGACTGCTGAAATTTTGATGTATTATTCTGCGTAACAGCCTGTCTTTTATACACATTGATCTTCTTTGGATTTAATAATATAATGACCTTTAAGGTACAAACCATGAAACTCATTGTTCAGATTCCCTGCTATAACGAAGAAAAAACCATAAAGGAAATGATCGAGTCCATACCACGGCAGATTGCCGGTATCGATTCAATAGAAACGATCATAGTTGATGATGGATCAACAGATGCAACTGTTAAAAGAGCGGCTGAAGCCGGTTGCTGCAGAATAATCAGTTTTACCCGTCACAAAGGACTTGCAGCAGCTTTTTCGGCTGGTGTGGAAGCCGCCATTGAAATGGGTGCGGACATACTTGTAAATACGGATGCCGACTTTCAATACCCGTCTCATTTTATTCCGGAACTGATAAAACCGATTCAAAACGGTACCGCAGATATGACAATAGGAAACCGGTTTTCCAATGGGAACAAGCCCTTTTCACCTATTAAGATGTTTTTCCAGGATATCGGTTCAAGGATAGTTCGCCTTTTTTCAGGAGTTAAAGTCAGTGATGCGGCTTCGGGCTTCAGGGCATTCAGCAGGGATGCGATGAAAAAAATAGTCATTCATGATGATTTCTCCTATACACTGGAAAGTATTTTTCTTGCTGGTGTCAATCGTTTAAGGGTGGAAAACGTCCCCATCACCACTAATCCCCAAACACGTGAGTCACGACTGTTTAAAGGCATCGGTCAATATATAAAAAGATCTGCAATCACTATTCTCCGTATCTCTTTAATGTATTATCCTCTCAGATTTTTTACAGTCATCGGATCAATTTTCCTTACAGGTGCACTGGCCCTGGGAATAAGATTTTTATTCTATTATTTTCTGGACGGCGGAAGTGGTCATGTACAGTCACTGATTCTTCTGGTTGTATTTACAATTATGGGAGTCCAAAGCATAATTGTCGGCCTTCTTGCAGATGTTGTAGCTGCAAACAGAAGACTTCTGGAGTATATCAGAATCAGGCAGATGGAAAAAAAATGAATCTTAAAATCAGTGCTGCATTTCTGTTAATCCACAGTATCGTAGTATTTGTCATCTATTTCCTGCTGGCTGTTTCAAAATGGTTCCCCTACGGTCATATTCTTAAAGGAATTCGTGAATGTCTTTACAAATTCTTTTAAGTTGTATGGCAGTATCATGGTTTTCATTTATCTATTTAGGTCTCGGCACTCATGTATTTAATTTACTCAGGCTCCGTACAGTTTCTGGCAACTGGTTATCATTCATAGTTAAATTTGCCCTGGGATTTGGGATAATCGGTAACATCCTTACAGTCATGGGATTTTTTAATCTCTACTCCTTCCGTTCCATAATGACCGTTTTGGTATCCGCGACGCTCATTTCGCTTGTGTCTTTTCCCTCGATTATCAGGCTATTGTCTGCTGTCATTTTTTCGATTAACAGCTCTCTTTTCCTTAGACCCGGATTCTGGGTATTCTTTTTTTTATTGATAATTGCCGGATACACGGCAAGAGGCCTTCTGCCGCCTTCTGGCTTTGATGAACTTATGTATCATCTTTCTACAGTAAAACTTTACCTCAGGGAAGGCGGGTTCTGGAATATCTATTTCAATCCGCAGTCCGATTATCCCATGCTTTCACAGATGCACTATCTTGCGGCTCTTGCCCTTGGAAATGACATTATCTGTAAGGGGCTTTCTTCTCTTCTTTTTTTCATTCATACTGGTCTGATTTTTCTGATCTCCAAAGATCTGTCTGAAGATAAAAATAATGCACTGTTCTCTGTAATAATATTTACGACACTACCTACCATAGTTGCAAATGGTTCAAGCTGCTATGTAGACATTCATCAATCCCTGTGGAGTATTCTTTCCCTTTTCCTTCTGACAAAGTACAATGAAAGCGGATCAAAAGGGATACTGTGCACCGCTGCATTTTGCGCCGGCCTCGCGGTTCAGACAAAGATTTTCGGAATATTTATTGTCCCTGTATTAGCTGTTGTACACTGTTATATCTTGTGGATAAATAAGAGAAAGATTATTTCCAGAGAAATGCTGTTCGATTTATTAGTTTTGGTTGTTATACCGATTGCAATGGGTTCGCTCTGGTATTATAAAAGCATGCTTTTCAAACAAACGATTGTTTCTGTAAAATCGGTTTCACTGATACCTGAAAACAAGCTTTTTTCCTCTTTCTTCTCTTTTTTAAGAGATCTGATCACCTTCCCATGGACATACACCATATTTCCATCTTTGCACAGAGCAGACACGGCAGGTCCGGTATTTTTAATGGTTCTTCCCTTTTTGGTTTTTGTTAAAACGAGAAACCCTAAACTGCACATATACCTTCTTGCTGCCCTTGTTTTCATGCTTCAGTTGCTTTTTGTGGACAATTTTGTGGTAAAAAGTGCAAGTGGCAGATATATAATCTTTGTTCTTGCTTTGCTTGTTCCTATGGTGCCTTATACTTTAAGCAATATAACACTGGACAAAACAAAGAAAATTCTTTGTATGCTTGTTATCATATCGGTGTTTTTAGGTGGAGCGGTTTTTTTTAAACGATACAACAGAGAATGGACAGCGCTGATCAAACAAAAATCCAGAGATGAGTATTACCTTTCTGTTCTCCCTGAATATGAAGTCATACAAAAGATAAACAGTCTTGGAAGTGATAAAAAAGTGCTGCTGGCGTATAATTTTTCCGAATATCTGATCGATATTCCTTATATTGTGGCATACAGAAGATACGAAAGCCCCCAGGATATGATCGATGATTTAAACAGTAAAAATGTTGGCTATATTTTCGCAAACAACCATTTTGACTCGCTGGAAAACAGCATCTCTTATGGTGAAATCAGGGAATATATGAAGCCTCTTTATAATGCAAACGGGTATTATCTTTTCGAACTTGTGAATAATAAGTGAGGAAGGATCAAATTTAAAATAACAAAAAACATGTATATCGGCAAAGCGACCCAAGATGTCATTAAAGATAGTTTATTCCTCTTTCTCTAAAATTCCTTCATATAAGGCTAACAGCGTTCAGGTAATGAAAGTGTGTGAATCCCTGGCAAAATCAGGTCATGAAGTTGAACTTATAGTCCCGCAGATAACCAAAAAGAGATCTGAACCGGTTTTTCAATTTTATGGAATACACAATCGTTTCAGAATAATCAGGACATTACCGTTAAATATCCTCACATCATTGATTCATGCCCTCTATGTTGCATTAAAAGCTAAAAAGAAGGGTTATGATGTTGTTTATACACGTGAAACAGTAATCGCATTTTTTACATTGCTTCTCGGATATAAAACTGTAATTGAGTGTCATTCACTGCTTTCAGTCGAATTTAATTCCCTAAAAAGCATTTTTTCGGTCAGGAACCTGATTAAATTGATCCAGGCAGTTCTCTTTCGCCTTATGATTAAAAATTCCAATCTCATAGGCGTAGTGGTTATTTCAGAAGCACTTCGCAACCATTACTGTAACAGTTTCAAATTACCAGAAGATAATGTGATTGTCCTTCGCAATGGAGCAGATGAAATTCAGTTTTTTACAAAACAAAGGGCTGATATAAAAAATCTGACTGTAGCATACGCAGGGAACCTGTATCCGGGCAGGGGGATGGAGATTATCATTTCCCTTGCTGAAAATTTCCCTGACATCTCTTTTCTGGTTATCGGTGGCAATGAAACTGCAGTAGATAAATATCGGAAAAAGTGCAGTCATTGCGGCAATCTTGTCTTTTATGGTTTTGTTAAGCCATCAACTGTCTCTGATTATCTGTGTTCCTCTGATATTCTTATTGCTCCATACAGAAGAAGAGTTTCAACAAAATATAACGGGGAGGGAAATACTGCAGATTTCATGTCCCCAATAAAAATCTTTGAATATATGGCCTGTAAAAAGGCTATCCTTACTTCTGATCTGCCCGCATTGCGAGAGTTTCTCACTAACAATGAAAATGCATTACTCTGTGATCCCGACTCGCTCAATGAATGGATTGAGGCATTATCAAAGCTGAAAAAAGATCATGTTCTCAGAGAACGTCTTGGGGAAAATGCCCATAAAACATTTGCAGCAAATTTTACATGGGATATAAGGGCTCAGAAAATTACAGAACTGCTGGAAAAATCTTTTGAGCAAAGGTAAATGAGATGTTTATCGACAAAAAGTTTCGTGTCCCACGTATCTGGTCAAACAGGGAACTGGCCAGGTTTGCAGGTTTATTTGAAGGTGATATTGTTAATGTATCCGGGTGGAAAGACATGGATAAGGAGGGCGGGTTCTATAAAGATTATTTCTCAAAAGCATCAACATACAGTGTCACCAATTATCTCCCGGAGAAAAATACGGGCATGGCAAAAGAACCTGAGACAGTTTTAGATCTGGAAAGCAGGCTCCCTGAGGAGCTTGTAAAAAGATTTGATGTAGTGTTTAACCATACTGTGCTGGAACATGTCTATGATTTCAGGACTGCTTTTCACAACCTGTGTCTAATGACAAGAGATATAGTTATAATTGTCGTTCCTTTTCTTCAGCAAATGCATGTGCATGATGACTATGGCGACTATTGGCGTTTCTCACCTCTGGCTTTAAAAAGGATGTTTGAAGAAGAAGGTTTGCAAATCCTTTACTCTTCTTTTAACCTAAATTCCGCAGTTGAGGTGGACGCAGATGCATAAGATATTGAGATGATAAGCCTTGAACGCGGTGCAGGCCTTATCGACACGGTGATAAGGTCAAACCGCGTGAATGACTTAGCGCTCAATAGGTTACGCATATGCGCCGCGTTCAACTGCGGATTTTAGGTTTAATGAACATGTCCGATGTTCGGTCTATCTTTTTTTTCATTGCATCTAAACAACCCTACAAATGGACCGATTCTTTTCCACCTTTCAAATTTACCTATCGTACATCACGCAGATTTTTACTGGATGATTTTAATCAGAATCATACCGGGTGCAGATCTATTAAAAACGGCCTTATCACATCGATCATTAATAAACTCCAATGGAAAAAGATAAAGATGTTACCGGAACTGTGGCGGCAGTACTTTAAACCACACGATACCTGAATCCCCTAAAGCTTCAACCTGAGGCTGCTCACAATGCTCCCCCGAAGGGGGATTTTAAGAAACCTTAATGCTGCTGGGTGACTTAATCGCAGGAATATCGTCTTTTCCGGTCAGGTCACCCTTAGAGAGATTCAGGTGGTTGATTGAGAGTATGTTGCAGATTGACTGTATTGCAAAATAAACGAAAGAAGAGATAATTCCACCTGCAATGCCAAGTGTCGGTATCAAAACAAAATAGAGAAGAACAGTTACTGATATTGCTATTAATTTATTTCTGAAAATAGAGGCATTCTGCCTGGTTTTTATCAGATAATGGTTTGAGACTGTTGCCATAAAATATAAGGGCAAAGCCAGCAGGTATATTCTGCTGTATCCTGCTATTTTTTCAACATGCTCACCATAAGCAATTCTGACAGGTAATACAATAAATATTGAAGCAATAACCGATATTAAACCGACAAGCAATACCGATTTTATAAAGACAGAGATCTTTACCCTATTTTTGTAAAACTCGGGCAAAAACGCAAGAAAAGTATTCTTTATTATCATATAGAAAAAATCATTTATCTTCATGACAACCGTATAAACAGCGACTGCCGCGGGATTAATGAATGTACCCATGATTAAAATATCGGCTTTGCCAAAAATGGCAGATGATATGTCCAAAAATGTCATCGTGTGACTCTGAGCTTCCCACCCCTGGTCCAGATTATCGTTTCCAATAATCTTTTCTTTAACATACAGGAAGAAAATGATATTAAACACCGAATCCAGCACCATATAACCCAAAAAAAACAGCAGCAGACTATCGGTTCTGCATTGAACAGCAAGTGCATAGATCAGTTGAGCTGCAACTTTGATAAAAGTAAAGCAGGCAGATAATCTGAATCTGGCTTTCCCCTTCAGGGCATATTCCCAGATATTCAGCACAGAGAAAAACGGAAAGCAAAGTGTTGACAAAAGAAGTATTATACCAGTGTTTTTATCCTGATAGATGAAATAATACGATCCGGTTGCACAAAGTGCTATAATACCAATAACACTGAATTTAAGACTGAATTTTGTGGCGGTCACATACGTTTTATCGTAGCCCTGGGCCAATGCACGCAATACGGTTGCTCTTATTCCGGTAATTGATAAGAGTGAAAGGAGGTTGAAAACGGAGACGAGAATAATAAACTGCCCGTATAATGCTTCTTTTTGATTGTTAATAAAAATTACGGATATCAGAAGATATGATACAGCACCAAGTCCATTATTCAGATTTGCCCAGAATATCCTGGACAAATATTCAGGAATGACAAATTTATTTTTAATGTGTCTGGTCATTTTTGCCGGTTGTCTGATTTTACTATAACTTCATTGTAAATATCGAAGAAATTATCAGCAGTGGTGTTCCAGGTGATTTTTTTCCGCACAATCGAGTTTCTTGCCCTGCTCTTGATTGCTTCATACAACTCGTTGTCACCAAGCAATCTGAAAACTGCATCTTGAATGTCCTTTGGACTTTCGGGTTTAATCAATATTCCATCGATACCATCCTCGATAAGCTCGGGGGTTCCATTGACTGCAGTTGCTATTACAGGTAATCCACAGGCCATGGCTTCTGCAACCACATTGGGTCTTCCCTCTGAAAGGCTGGGAAGAACAAAAATATCTGCAGCATTCATAAACCCAGGTATCTCATCAGACATTTTCGGACCCGTAAAAACCACACTTCTCTCGAGGCCGTTTTCTGAAACATATCTTTTGTAATTTTGAAATTCCAGTCCGCCGCCAACAATTACCACCAATATGTCAGGAAAGTGTACTTTGATCTTGTTTACAGATTCAAGCAGGTAATCGACACCTTTGCCTTTTACCAGCCATCCGACAAATAATATTATCCTCTTATCTTTCGGTAATCCCAGCCTGTTTCTCGCTTTATTCCTGTCTTCAGGTCTGAACTTATCGGTGTCAATCCCATTGGGGACCGCACATACATTGCTTTCGAAACCCAGCGATTTTATTCTGCTTATCTGATTAAAGCTGTTAGCTGTTATATAATCGCAGTTTTCCAGGATCCATTTTAATACCATCCTTGTAAACCGATACTCCATCGCGGCATTTAATGACGACCCCCTCTCTGTAAGGACAAGCGGTTTCTTACAGATTTTTTTTAACAGAACACCTATCATCGCTGTCAGGGACCATTGAGCGTGTATAACATTGGCGCTCCTGGCATATTTCAGTGATTTTATAAAGATGCAAAGAAAAAACAGGGGAAGCTGCAGTTTCGCAAAGAAACTTTTTTTAAAATTTGAGGGTATCCCCCCACCGGAAATCAGTGTTTGCATTTTTAATGGCAGATATTTGAACCTGTGTATTTTTACATCACCCCAGCACTCCTCCTTGGATTCACTACAATGGTAAAACGGACACACCACATCCACTGACACCCTTTTTGAAAGTGCATCTGCGAGAGAATAAATAAAGGGGCTCTGAAAATGACCTTTGAATGCCGGAAAAGAGGAAGTAATTATGCAAACTTTCATAAACCAGGCTGTCTCTAAGATAAAAAGAGCATTTGCAGCTCTTTTAAAGGATGTTCAAGCATTGCGACATGATCAGTATACAATAATGTGAAAAATTTAGGAAATAAATATTACCAGCCTGTCTTCAGCACAGGGTTTATAATAGAAGGTTTTCAGAGCTTTTGTTGTTCCCTGATTTGTGGTTATTTGTGTTCTTAATTCGTTACCAGAAGGGAGATCTGACGCAGAACAGGCTCAGGCTTACAAGACAATTATCATTTTCCCATCGTTTGGCCATTGAGCCCCGGAGGTGAAACCTCAACACGAAAAGAAACAAACTCCGGAGTATGTGGTTCCCCAGAGGTGATTTTTAGGTTGTAAATTATTTATCTCTGGGGCAGCCATCAGATACCTGAGCAGTTGACTTTATTTTTTGGTAAACGGCACTCCGTTTTTATCACAGGAATAAAACGAGTTCCACTCACCATCCACCGGAAGTTTATAATCCTCAGTCCAGTCAGACCAGGCGCAGGTAGGTTTACAGCAATCCTGCATGGTGGTGGTATGATACCCCTCCCTGAAAGATCCTTCTTTTTTGGCGTCAGCAGGAGTCTGCACCTCAGGATGCGGTAACGGCAGGTGATCCTCCTTCAGGCGACAACCAGTTACCCTGGTTAAATTATCCGGGCAGCGTACCCGCTTTACCATCACTTCCCAGTTCTGATGATAGAGAGAGTGCAATTTGTTGGTTTCTATGCAGGATCGCCTGGTATCTTCTGTGATCTGCTCTGATGCATTGACAAGAGCCTGATCACACATCTCCTTTATCTTTTCCTGACATGCTGATGACAATATTCCATCAACAGTCGGCGGCCATCCTTTTATACACTCCTGATATCTGAGAAAGGATATGCCTCCACTTCCAGGGTTCTGATAAGGATATTCATCATAGATGAATTCGTTGAATTTAGAGGTATTACTAAAAGCAGGGTCATTGTAGCAGGAATTAAATGCACCGTATCCGCCAGCACCCATGAACACATCGAAACCTTTGGGACCACTGGCAGCGGTGTTAAAACTCTGGACAATCAGAGGTTTGGGATAAGGGAGTTCCGGAGGTTTGGGAGAACTTGGTTCCGGATTTACAAAAACAATCTGGTAACATTGGCAGCAACTGCTCGGTCCATCATCGACTCCGCCTGCGTCAGGATCGTGACCCACCACCCCATAGTTAAATGGCGGATCTTCACTGTTTCCCCAGCCATAAAAGGCTGCGTCATCTTTGGCTGCCTGAAGCATCTCGGTGCTGAAAAGCATGAATCTTGGGCAGATAAATGTCTTTGGCAGGTCTGCTTTACTTGGATCTTCAGGCGGGCTGCAGGAATTGGCAACTCTGCAGTTTCCACCACAGGCGGAATTAGGGTCACCTGGTATGCAGTTGTCAACATAAAACTGGTTATAGCAGGGATCAGGTGGATTAAGGTGATAAGATGGGACATATTTTTTAAGGGTTATATTCAAAGAGCTGTTCTCATATGTACTTATCGGTTCGGAAACCGGAGTGTAACCGCTTTTGGCTACTCTTACAGTATCAACGATTACCATCCGTTTCTCCAGTCTGCCCCCAATAATATCGCTTTTTATAGATGAAATTCCGGTATTATTCTGTCTGTCTGTTACCAGAACCTTGAAATGATTTACTTTATTGCCAACCTGGAGTTTTACTGCATAGATATTGGGGTGAAAAGAGTGATCAAACGGGTGGAAGCTGTAAATACCTGGAAACAGATTCTGGTGAACCTTCTGGTAAATCAGTCTTCCGTTTAACGAATAAACAGCTATTCTTACCTGCTCATTTTTTTTGTTGATGGCAAAATAAAATGTAGTTCCCTTGAGTATCGGTTCAGGTAAGAGCCATTTTCTGACCACCGGTTCGATACCTGTGGGAACAGGAATGCTGAAGGACCCATCATCGCCGGAAGTGTCTGATAATCCGGCGACTACAAGACTCACCGATGCACCTTTGATTCCCTTTCCATCTTCATCGATAACCCTGCCGCTTAAAACCTGAGCATCTATCTCAAAGAGAAGGAAGGAACAAAATATCATTACCCGTAATTTTTTTAAAGTCGCTATAATGTTCATTTTTACCCCGAAGAAAAACTTTTTTTGAAATTCTGATATGGCTAATAATATAGTGTCTGTTTAGCGAACAAGGTTTCCTGAAAACTTGAAGAATATTTTATCAGAGTTTCTGCACTTCGATGTCTTTGCCTGATTAAGTTTACCTTCCAGAGGACAGGCTCCCTATCCTGCAATTATCAATATGGGAAGTTTCGGCATGACAATAGGCGAAAAACGGATCACAGATCAGGGAGTTGCTGTAATCAACTTTGACTACAGTCAATTAGGCAAGGAGCAGCAGCCGGAAGGAAACGTGGATAGAAACAGAGATTTTCAGGGGCTTTTCTATGATCTATATGGAGGAAAACATTCTGCGGGGCTACTTATGGCCTGGGCATGGGGAGCCAGCCGTCTGATCGATGTCATTCAGAAATCGGGAAAAGAGATAATTGACTGCGGGAGACTGGGAGTTACAGGATGCTCCCGGATGGGAAAAGCGGCTTTTACGGTGGGTCTTTTTGATGAAAGGATCGCTCTTATACTATCTCACGAAACTAGCGTGGGAGCAGTTCCGGCTTACCGTATCGCCGATGCTAAATGTCCGGAAAATACCGATAATAATTTCAGAGGACAACTCTGGCTCAGTAACAACTTTAAACCATTTGTCAAAAACACAAGTCTTCTTCCCATCGATGCTCATTCTCTTATAGCCACAATCGCCCCAAGGGGGATTTATATGATGGAAAACCAGGCACAGGCGCAGATGTGTGCTCAGGGAGGACACATGGCGGCTTTGGCGGGTGCAGAGGTGTATAAGGCACTGGGTTGTCCAGAGAATATCAGTTACAACTCAAACACGCCAAATGGAACAGCTCATTGCTCGTATGCCGAAAATTTCACCGATCTTCTTATGAAAAACATTACCAAATTTCTTAAGCATGAACCTGCAGAAACAGGGGAGTTTGTTGCTGGTCCAGGCACACTTAACAGAAACGATTGGATAGACTGGACTGCTCCCACACTGGAGAACGATACTGATATTTATGAGACCGACTGAGAAGCTGAATGAAGCATAGGAAATAGCACGAAACAAGCCCATTGAGAACGGAGGAAAAAAGGTCGATTTCCGGATTTTATTTCCTTCGTTTCTTTAATTGTCAAAAATCTTTTACATTTGACATCCCTTTGATTTCATAGAGTTCTTGAAGATCTGAAACAACTCACAATTTTACAACCTTTCTTCATGGTTAAATTCCTTCTTATACGACCATAATATATTTTATCCTGCATTCTATTATGTCATGACATATCCTGATCTATGTATCTTTCAATAATTTATCTATATATGTAAGTAGTTTTCACCTGTATTTTTGTTTCTCAGATAGGTAAATCTTAAGCGGTACAATGTTTATTGTACTGTGTGCAGACCGTGCAAGAGCAGTTAAGGATTTTCAGATCCAATCCAATTCTCTTAAAGGAGACCCCATAAATCCAATCCGCTTTCTCATTATTTTTTTGTGCAGAAGCAGTTTTTTTTCACACCATTAACTGTAAGGAGCTTTTTATGCTTAAAAATTGTTTTATGACATTGTTGATTGCAGGGTTCTGTTTAACAGTATTGAATTGTTCGGAAGATCAACTATCTTTTCACCCAAAACCTTTTGACGGGATCACTAAAGCATCCTCCCTTCCGGGATACGCATACGATGATATTTGGGGCCCGGGAAGGCAAATTATTACTGTTGCAACCGGCTACAACAGCAGGGCTTACCTGTTCGCTTTATCAAGTTATATTACTGAAACTGATACACAATATGCCATATCATATAAAAAACAAACTACAACTTCAGTTTCAGAAACGTCCTGGCCTGAAGACTGGAACTGGAAAAATGGAGAAGGGATCCTGCCATTCACCCCGGTGTGGCGTTACGATGCTCCAAATCTGGCTGTTATAGCTGCGGCGATGCATAATAATAACAATATGTTTCTTTTTGCCATCGATGAAAATGACAGTCGGTTGATGTATAAAAGAGAAACAAATCCTTCAACAAATACCTGGAATGATTGGGAAAAAATAAGCTTGAATTATTCTGTAAGACCACCTGTTTATGCAGGATGCGCTAATGGTAGCAGTAAAGTTCAAGTTTTTGCCATTGATAATGCGACGGGCAAAATACGGGCATTTAAAAAAGAACCTACAGTAGGAAGCGATGACAATCAATGGAGTAGCTATCTTATAGGAGATCAATCTATCAGTATTTTTGCTTTGCATTCTAAGAGCAATCATAGTTACATTTTCGCTACTAATTGGGTGGATTTATTTACGATTCAGAGTGCAGCTTCTGGAAGCTTTCCATCTAATTATACCAGAGTCGGTCCCCCATATTTGTTTATTAGTACAAACGAGGTGAAATTATCCAGTAATGGCATTATGGTAACTCAATATGCTGCCGGTGGATTATGGGAAATAACCTCTGACACTGCTATTAAAATTACAGGTGATTGGACAAGTCATTTTGAAGTAGTAAGCTCGGGGAATAATGCTTATCTTTTATATCTTTCTGAAACAGATGGTATGAAATTATGGCGCAGAAGCTCATCAGGTATATGGAGTCAGGTTCCAACATCCACATATCCCAACCAATCTGCACATCCAGTAGATCAAACCTGTTTAAAAGCTTATAATTATCCATCCAATAATACAGCCGTTTTTTTCGGTAATTTTGATAATACCGGAATTGGAGGTCCAGCACTCTATGGACCATCTCTCTTTTTTGATGTATGGCAGATTAAAAATCCGGATTGGACACTTAGTTGGAAAAATCTTGGGGGTTTATATTCTTATTGATAAAGACATAGAATAAATTCTGTTCTAAATAATGACAAAAAGAAAGGCTCCTGAAGTATCTTCAGGTGCCTTTCTTACATGATATATTTGTAAACTATTATTCCAATGTAACATCCATATCCCAGTCAACCCATGTTTCTTTCCATTTTGCAGGGTCGAGCTGTACCTGGTCTTTGGGAATATTCATCACATCGGTTTTTGCATTTTTATCACCTTTAAATACTCTTTTGAAAAACTCTTCCGCCAGTGAACCATGCGTTTGCTGAGCTTCCATGCAATGAGAATATACTTTCGGTATATTAACTGCAAGATTTTCAGAGACTCCAAGAGCCTTAAATACCGGTTTAGCCGCCCAACCTGCCACCGCACTACCTGTTCCATTGAGATGACACCATGAATTTCGACCGTTACCATTTGTTAGAACGCAAATGTGACGTGGAGCGACACAGGCTATAAGTAAATGGGTATCAAATGGAAGCTTATAAACATTACCAGAATTATTACCAATCACCCAGCTTGCTACATTGGGATCCATATACGGAGCAGCTAACCACTGATCACCATAATCAGGACTCCAGAGTCCCTGTGGTGGATCATTACAATTCCAGGTTCCAGGTCCTTTATATAAGTATTCTGCTACCCTATAACTGGCATCACCAAAACCACCGGATTCAACTACAACCGCTAAATCAATACCTTCACAAAATACAGCCGCTAAAAATGCAGCCTTAGCAGTATTGGAACAACCGGTGGTCATTATTTTATTGGTATCAATACCGCCATCAGGATCATCGGCGATTGCCCGGCAAAGAATATTACATCCCCATCCAATCGCTATTTCCCCACATGGAGACATACCGAAGAGGGTATTACAGGTATTTTTCCAACTGTTTACCAGGTTATTATTAACGTTAAAAGTTCTATGAGGATAACCGCTGCCAGGTTCCAGACCGCTACCCATAGAAATCAGTAAAATATCACCTGAGCCGCTTGTTGAAAAATTAAGGGTTGCAGATTTGCCTTTATAGGTAACTTTAGCGGTAACACCATTTCCGGCAACAGTTCCATCGACTTCAACATCAGGATCCTCAAACGGGGGCATCTGACCGTACATATATTTATAGGCCATTGCCAGTATTTCTTTGCGACGGCAAGGCCACTGAGACTTCTTGGTTACCTTGGTACCATCCCAGAAAGTGAAAGGATCAGGCAATTTTTGATTTGCATTAAGTGCACTGGTAGCAGGCAGGTCAGGAAGCACACACTCTACACTTCCTTCCTCTTCCATTACAATCTCAATACCCTCTTTGACAAAATCATCAATGGGGGTCTTCTTGGTAACAAAACCCTCTTTAGTAGCAATCAGCGTATCAACCACAGCCGTAATCTTTGCCAGCTTCCCTCCGGAGCGAGACTCACTTTTTCTGGTCTGGTAATCTGAAAGGTATACTTCCGATCCTGCTGTGATAACCCTTCTCCGGACAGTCTGATCTTCCAGGGTAATCTGAAGAATGTAAAAACCATTGCTTATCCCTACGAGGGGAATATTGTGTGAACCGGCAGAGAGATTCTGTAAGGGGATATTTTTAACGATACGGCCATTTCCAGAAAAAAGGGTAATCATTCCGTTGGGAACTGCAGAATTAACCGAAAAATTAAGTGACATGCCCTGTCCGGTAACCTCAAAA